>JAWODX010000469.1:0-7616 GCA_046483085.1 Planctomycetota bacterium | reverse complement strand
CGACGTACGGCGGGACGATCTCGTCGGAGTGGCTGTGGAGCAAGGCGCTCCACTGCCGCCGGGCGGCGCCGGCGGTGTTCGAGGCCGCGCACAGTTTCGTCGAGTGCTGCGACTGGATCCCCGCGGTCCTCGGCGGGAACCCGCGGCCGGGGCAGATCGTGCGCAGCGTGTGCGCGGCCGGGCACAAGGGGATGTACAAC
The DNA here is from genome assembly GCA_046483085.1 of Planctomycetota bacterium. GTDB lineage: Bacteria > Planctomycetota > PUPC01 > PUPC01 > PUPC01 > JAWODX01. The sequence continues at coordinate 7,416 of JAWODX010000469.1, read as the reverse complement.
GAGGACTGGGGCGGGCTGCCGGACGCGGAATTCCTCGGCAAGCTCGATCCGGCGCTCGCCGAGCTGCGGGGGCGGATGTACGAGCAGGCGGTGCCGTCCGATCATCGGGCCGGCCAACTGTCCGACGACTGGGCGGAGCGGCTCGGGCTGAGGCCGGGGATCGCCGTCGCGGTCGGCGCGCTCGACGCGCATTTCGGCGCGGTGGGCGCGGGCATCCGCGAAGGGCGCCTGGTCAAGATCCTGGGGACGAGCGGGTGCGACATGATGGTGAAGCCGACGGAGTCGGACCTGCCGACCATCCCCGGGCTGTGTGGGATCGTCGACGGGTCCATCCTCCCCGGCTACTACGGGATCGAAGCGGGACAGTCCGCGGTCGGCGACATCTTCCTGTGGTTCGTCAACCACCTGGTGCCGGAGGGGTACGGGGCGAGCCCGGACGAGAAGTTCCGGACCCTCGCCGAGGCGGCGGGCGAGCAGACGCCGGGCGAGCACGGCCTGCTCGCCCTCGACTGGAACAACGGGAACCGGTCGATCCTGGTCGACGCCGGCCTGACCGGCCTGCTCCTCGGCCAGACGCTGCACACCTCGGCGCACGAGGTCTATCGGGCGCTGATCGAGGGCACGGCGTTCGGGGCGCTGACCATCATCGGGCGGCTGGAGGAGTACGGAGTCTCGGTGTCGGAGATCGTGGCGTGCGGCGGGCTTGCGGTACGGAATCCGCTCCTGATGCAGATCTACGCCGACGTGACGGGCCGCCCGATGAAGGTGGCCCGCAGCGACCAGGCGTGCGCCCTGGGCGCCGCGCTCTTCGGCGCCGTCGCCGCCGGCGCCTTCCCCGACGTCCCCGCCGCCCAGGCCGCGATGTGCGGCGTCCGCGACACCGTCTACACGCCCGACGCCGCGGCGCAGTCGGTCTATGCGGAACTCTACGCGCTCTACCGCCAGCTCCACGACGCGTTCGGGACCGAGGCCTGGTCGGGCACGCTCCACAACGTGATGAAGGATCTCATCGCGATCCGCGCCCGGCAGCGCGCGTGAGGGGCGCCGCGGCTAACACTACAACGCTACAGTGCCGCAAGCGGATCGGCGTAAGGCACGGGCGAAGAACACAATACGGAACTCTTCACCTGTATCGTGGCAGACAAGAATGTCTGCCCCACCGACGCGGCGGACTCTGGCCGGTGGGGCAGGCATTTCTGCCTGCCCGGCCATTGCGCGGGGCTGCCGGAGCGCAGGCAGCCGGTAAAAGCAGCGTTGTAGTGGTAGTTTGTCATCGCTCCCGGAACAGGTCGGCGGATGTCACCAGGGAAAACCGGGAAACTGGAAAACAGCTTTGTCTGCGCCCCTGCCAGCAGCAACCCAAGTTCACTTCCCGGTTTTCCCTTTTCCCTTTGCCGTGCGCCCGACCACTGACCCGGGCCGAGACCCCAGACCCGCGGAGTACTACCCGGCCGCCGCGACGGCGTCCCGGGCGTCGCGGGCGATCATCAGTTCCTCGTTGGTGGGGATGGCCATCACGGTGACCTCGGCGCCGTCAGGGCTGATGATCGTCTCGTTCGCCTGGTTTCGCTCGCTGTCGATCTCGATCCCGAGCTGCTTGAGCCCCTCGCAGGCGCCGGCGCGGATGCGGGCGGCGTTTTCGCCGACGCCGGCGGTGAAGACCAGGCCGTCGAGCCCCTGCAGCTCGGCGGTGTACGCGCCGATGTATTTCTTGAGCCGGTAGACGTAGACGTGGATCGCGTACTGGGCGCGTTCGTACCCGCGGTCGGCGGCGGGCAGGATCTCGCGCAGGTCGCCGGTCCCCAGCCCCGCCAGCCCGAGCAGCCCGCTCCGCTTGTTCAGCATCTCCTCCACCTGGTCCGGCGTCATCGCCTTCTCGCGGATCAGGTGGAAGATGATCGCCGGATCGATGTCGCCGCAGCGTGTGCCCATCACCAGGCCCTCGAGCGGGGTGAGGCCCATGCTGGTGTCGGCGACGCGGCCGCCGCGGATCGCGGCCATGCTGCAGCCGTTGCCCAGGTGGCAGGTGATCAGCTTCAGGCCGGGGTCGTCCTCCCGGCCGAGAATCCGCGCCGCTTCCAGCGACACGTAGCGATGCGACGTACCGTGGAATCCGTACCGCCGGATCCCGTCCTGCTCGTACAGCTCGTAGGGGATGGCGTAGAGGAAGGCCCGCTTGCGCAGGGTGTAGTGGAACGCGGTGTCGAACACGGCGACCATGGGGAGGCCGGGCAGGAGCTCCTCGCAGCCGACGATCCCCTCGTAGTTCGGCGGGTTGTGCAGCGGGGCGAGGACGAACAGGTCGCGGATCGTCCGCTTCACCTCGTCGTCGATGATGACGGGCGCCGAGAACTGCTCGCCGCCATGCACGACGCGATGTCCGACGGCCAGGAGATCGTCGGGGTGCTCCAGCGGGCCGCCCTCGCCGCGCAGGTGGTCGAAGATCTTCTCCAGCGCGTCGCGGTGGTTGATCGTCCCGGGCCCCTGGTCGTGTGCCTTCTCGTCGCCGACGGCCAGGTCGAGCTTCCAGCCCGGCAGGCCGATCCGTTCGAGCTGGCCGGCCAGGATGCGCCGCTCGTCGGTCATGTCGAACAGGGTGAACTTGATCGACGAGCTGCCGGCGTTGATGACCAGGACGTTCTGTTTCTCGGCCACGGCGGGTCCCTCCCGGGGTCAGGCGCGGTCGCCCCACACCTCGATGAACTTGCGGAAGCTGCGGTCGTACGTCGCCTCGACGTCGTCGGGGAAGCAGCACGCGGGCAGTTGTTTCATGGCCAGGTGGTATTGCAGGCATTCGCAGCAGTTGCCCTTCTTGCTGCATCCGGCGTAGGTGCAGTTGCATCGGCCCACGTTCGCCTGGAGATTCTCACACTCGATCGCCATCCGGGGTCCTCCGAAAAAAGAGTCGCGTTGCGGAGCGGGCATTATCCGAACGCGCCCGGGCGAAGTCAAGCCGAGCCGCCGCCGGGTCCATGGAGCCCGGGAGGTCCAAGCAGGCAGCCACGGCCGACGGTGACGTGTATTTCTTGACATGCGAGCTGCGGGGTTCCCTGTAAAAACCATGTGAGCGGACCGCTGACTCGCCGGCTTGCGGCTGCCCCGCCGGCCGGTCTTCACCCGCTCGCCCCGGGCCGTCGGCAGCTTCGACGGCGGCGCCACGGTCGCGTCCACCCCCAGGCCCCGAAGCGTGTCCCACAGCCAGTACCCGAAGCAATACGCCGCACGAACCCGGCAACCGGGCAGCCGGCTCACGAACGACTCCGGCGCCGGCCGAGTGTGAGGGATCGTCGCCGTCTTCACCACCTCGCCGTCCGCAATCACCGTGATCGCCAGCGAGCTCCTCGACACGTCGATCCCCACTGTCACCTCCGTGTTCTCTGCTACAATACGCCCACCCATTTTGCAGTCTGCTCGGCCCCTGGCCGTGTGAGAGAAACAAAACTGTGGCGAGTGGCCAGTCCACCCGAACACGACCTATTTGACCCGGCTACGCCGGGGAGACTGCCCATCATCATGATGGAATCTCGCGCCATTCTCTGCTCGCGAGAATGCACGCAGACGCCGTCTCTCGGCAATCCAAAACTGTGCCTGGCACCATTTACGGTGTTGCGTTCCGACGCGGGATCGGGTACGCTCGGCAAGTCGACCGGCCGGAGGAGCTCCCGATGTTCATCGACATCCACGTCCACTGCCGCCGCCCGCCGACCCCGCCGCGCCGGGGCCAGCCGGCGTACGCGAGCCCCGAGCAGCTCATCGAACGGTACGACGAGATCGGGGTGGAGCAGGCCGTGATCCTGCCGGGCGTCGGCGTCGAGTGCGCGTACCATCCGCAGTCGGTCCAGGAGGTGGTGGCGATCGCCGCGGAGTTCCCGGGCCGGTTCATCCCCTTCTGCAACGTGGACCCGCGGTCGATGACGAACTCGTCCGACGCGCCGCTCGGCGACCTGCTCGGGTTCTACAAGGATCTCGGCTGCAGGGGGATCGGGGAGGTGGCGGCGAACCTGCCCATCCTCGATCCGCTCGTGCAGAACTTGTTCCGCTGCGCCCGGGACGCCGGGCTGCCGATCACGTTCCACCTCGCGGCGCAGATCGGCGGGACCTACGGCCTGTACGACGACCCCGGCCTGCCGCAGCTCGAGCGGTCGCTGCAGCTCTTCCCGGAGCTCATTTTCCTCGGCCATTCGCAGACGTTCTGGGCCGAGATGGCCCCGCTGGAAACGCCCGCCGACCGCTACGGGTATCCGGACTACCCGGTCGCCGAGGAGGGCATCGTGCCGAAGCTGATGCGGCGATATCCGAACCTCTACGGCGACCTGTCGGCGAACAGCGGCTGCAACGCGCTGCGGCGGGACCCCGACTACGCGGCCGAGTTCATCGACGAGTTCCAGGACCGGCTGCTGTTCGGCACGGACATCTGCGCGCCGGACACGGCGACTCCGCTGGTCGGCCTGCTCGGCGAGTTCCGCGACGCCGGGCGCATCAGCGAGGCGGTCTTCCGGAAGATCGCGCGGGAGAACGCGGTCGAGCTGCTCGAGCTATAGCCACGAAAATTGTGCCTGGCACAATTTTCGGCTCAGCCGAAGCAGAAGAACTCGTCGACGTAGGCCTCGCCGATGCCGGTGAGGAAGAGGCGGAGGTCGGCGGCGACGGCGCGGTCGGGCGCGGTGGCGCTGAAGATCTCGCGCGACCAGGGGGTGTCGCCGCTGAACAGGTCGCTGCGCGGGTTGTCGGCGGCGTCGCCGAACATCCCGCCCTTCTCGTCGACGAACGCGATCTGGAGGCAGGCGAACCCGTCGAGCCCCTCGGTGCTGACGAGCCCGCTCACGCGGTAGGTCTTGCCCGGCTCGACGGCCCGCGTCTGCTGCAGCCAGAGGCCGCCGTCGCGGTCGTAGCGGAGCCCGGGGCACTTCTTCCCGGCCGCGTTCGTGGTCGTGACAAACTCGCCGCCGCCCTCGCTCAGCCGCCTGCAGACGTGCCAGTGGCTCGGCGTTCCGTCGTCCCACTCCTCGAACGTCGCGTTCAGGATCTTCTCGTTGATCGGGGTGGGCCGGGTGTAGTTGCGGAACTGCCAGACGATCTCGCCGTCGGGGTCGACCTCGAGCACCTCCTGGTGCTGCTGGCCGGCGATCAGGGTGTTCCTGTTCGGCAGCCGGTCGGCGTCGTAGAAGTTCGCCCAGTAGTCGACGGCGTACTCCCAGACGATCTGGCCGTCGGGGGTGACCTCGATGATGCGGTGATGCTTCGAGTCGGTGATCAGCGTGTTGCCGCCGACGAGCCGGTCGGCGTCGCGCGGCCAGAAGAGCACGTCGGTCGTCCCGTCGCCGTAGCTCCAGACGACGTTCCCGTCGCGGTCGACCTCCTTGATCGTCTGCCCGTCGGAATCGCAGATGACCAGGTTCCCGTTGGCGAGCAGGGTCGGGTTGTGCGGGTGCTGGACCTGGCCGGCGTACTGCCAGGCGACCTGGCCGTTGCGGCGGACGATCAGCGCCCGGTCGTTGTTGCGGTCCGAGATGAGGATCGTCCCGTCGCCGAGCAGCTTCGCCTTGTTCGGATAGCAGAGGTGCGAGCCGTCGTCGAGCGCCCCCGAGCCGTCGCCGAGGTCATCGGTGTTCCAGACGATCTCGCCGTCGGGGGTCACCTCGATCACGCGGTCGTTCGTCGTGTCGGCGATCAGTGTGTTGCCATTCTCGAGCCGCTTGGCGGAGTGGGCGAAGCGAAGCGGCACCTCGCCGGTCCCCGCGTAGCGCCAGGCGAGTTCGCCGCGGGGGGTGACTTCGAGGATCTCGCTGCCGCGGCCGAGCTCGTCGCCGGCGTCGGTGATCAGCGTGTTCCCGTTCGCCAGCCGTTCCACGTCACAGGGGAATTCGAGGATGCCTTCACGCGACTCGGTCATATCTCACTCCCGTTCATTACCACGACGACACGACGCGCAAAGGGAGTACGTCGTGTCGTCGTGCCGTCGTGGTTTTACATGTACCCAATCTTGCGGAGATTCTCCATCTGGTCTCCCTTGTCGTGTCGGCGGCCGACGCGCTCGGGGGCGCTCTCCAGGTCCTGCTCCCAGGCGGGCACGTCGCCGGTCTTGCGCGTCGTCACGCGGGCGCCGAGCGACCGGAAGCCCTGTTCGTAGAGCTCGCAGTAAGGGACGCCCAGCTTTTTCGTGATCCCCCAGATCTCGCGCTCCCGGACGTGGAGCAGCGGCGAGATGCGGGCGTGCTCGGGCGCGTACCTGTCGCCCGGCCGGTCGCTGAAGTACGTCTCCTCGGCGCGGGCGCCCTGCTCGTCCCACCGGATGCCCTCGAAAAACGCCCGAATCCCGTGCTCGCGGAGGAACCGGTTCATGGCGACCGTCTTCATCAGGTGGTTGCCGACCAGCGACTCCGGCTCGTAGAAGAACGTGTCTTCTTCCCACCCGACGCGACGCGCCTCGTACTGGTTCTCCTCGTCCAGGTCCGCGATGGTCACCGGCGCCCCCAGCCCCTCCGCGTGGCTCGAAACGTCCTCGTTGTGGACGACGTGGAGCTCGAGGCCCCACTCGGCGCTCCACTTGTCGAGGAAGGCCCGCATCTCGTCGAACATGTCGCCTTCGTCGATGCAGAAGCAGACGGGGGCGCCGTGGCTGCGTTCACGGCAGACCTCGCGGACCAGCCAGACGAGCAGCGTGCTGTCCTTCCCGCCGGTCCAGGCGACGGCGAGGTCGTCGAGCTCGTAGCGGTCGAGCCCTTCCCCGATGATCTCCTTCGACTTCGCGATCTTGTCGTCCAGGGTCTGCAGGCCCGACAGGATCTCTTCCTTGCTTTGCGTCATCCGATCTCCTTGTCTCTGTGCACGTTTGTGGCGGAAACCGCATTATATGCCCGGACCCCGCCCGCGACAAGGGTGTGGGTAACTCAGTCCGGGTGCGGATGGCTCCGCCGGCGCCCGGGCCCCCTCGACAATCGCCTTCTCCCATAAGTAATTATCTCAAAAGGGCGGATCAGCCGTGGCACGGGCATCCTGCCCGTGAATATCCACGGCCTGGAAGGCCGTGCCACCATTTTGAGATAGTCTCTAATACTATTGAACCATGTACTGCCAAAGAAACACCGGGGAGAACCCCCTTTTGAAAAAGCGGCTTTCTCCCCGGACCCCTCTGCTATGAGGCCGCAAGTCAAGATGGTATTACATCAAAACACAGCAACCGCCTGTGCGCTTGTCTTCGGATACCGATTCGTGTATCGTGCACCTGCCATCTCGGAGGATAGGGCAACGCAGGCGTGCGACCCGAGCGCCGGGATGGTGGCTGGACAGTGGAGGGGGGTCCGGACTGTGTCCGGGCCCTTTCTCCCTTGGAATAAAAGCTTTAACGGTTTCTCCTGCAACACTGGTTGTCTCATAACGTCCAGTAATACCACGTTTCATATTCAATCAACCCCG
>JAWODX010000460.1:0-4567 GCA_046483085.1 Planctomycetota bacterium | reverse complement strand
CCGCGCCCGTCCTCGTCCTGTCCCCCATGATCCAGGGCTGGTTCGGCCTGGCCGACCGCCTGGCGTTCCCCGGCGACCGGTTCGTCCAGTTCGCCATCGTCACGGTCATCTTCTTCTACGGCGGGTGGCCGTTCCTCACCGGGTTCGTCGGCGAGCTCCGGCAGCGGCAGCCGGGGATGATGACCCTCATCGCCCTGGCGGTCACCGTCGCCTACGTCTACAGCTCGCTGGTCGTCTTCGGCCTGCCCGGCAAGGTCTTCTTCTGGGAGCTCGCCACCCTGATCGTGGTGATGCTGCTGGGGCACTGGATCGAGATGAAGTCCGTGCTCGGGGCGTCCGGTGCCGTCGAGGAGCTCGTGAAGCTCATCCCGGCCGACGCCCACCGGCTGGCCGACGGCGAGACCGAGGACGTCCCCGTCAGCGAACTCCGGAAGAACGACCGGGTGCTCGTCAAGCCGGGCGAAAAAATCCCGACCGACGGCGTGATCGTCGAGGGGACGAGTTCGCTCAACGAGGCCATGCTCACCGGCGAGAGCACCCCGGTCGAGAAGAGCGACGGCGACGAGGTGATCGGCGGCTCGGTCAACGGCGAGGCCGCGCTCACCGTCGAGGTCCGGAAGACCGGCGACGAGACGTACCTCGCCCAGGTCGTCGACATGGTCCGGCGGGCCCAGCAGTCCCGCTCGCGGTCCCAGGACCTGGCGAACACGGCGGCGAAGTGGCTGACCGGGATCGCGATCACCGTCGGGCTGATCACGCTCGCCGCCTGGCTCGTCGCCGGGCGCGAGTTCGTCTTCTCGCTCGAGCGGATGGTCACCGTGATGGTCATCACCTGCCCGCACGCGCTCGGGCTGGCCGTGCCGCTGGTCGTCGCCGTCTCGACCGCCCTCGCCGCGCAGCGCGGGCTGTTCATCCGCGACCGGGCGGCGTTCGAACGGGCCCGCGCGCTCGACGCGATCGTGTTCGACAAGACGGGCACGCTGACCACCGGGAGGTTCGGCGTCACCGACGTGGTCGCCCTGGGCGAGCAGAACGAAGAAGAGGTGCTCCGGCTGGCGGCGTCGGTCGAGAGCCGGTCCGAGCATCCCATCGCGGCCGGCATCGTGAACGCCGCCCGCGAGAGGGGTCTGGACCTGGCGCCCCCCGATGGCTTCGAGGCGATCCCCGGCAAGGGGGCGGAGGCGGCGATCGACGGGCAGGCCGTCAAGGTGGTCAGCCCGGCGTACCTGGACGAGAACGGCATCGCGGTCGACTCCCACGAGGCGGCCGATCTGGCCGGGCAGGGCAAGACGGTCGTGTGGCTGCTGGTCGACGACGAGCCCGCCGGCGCCCTGGCCCTGGCCGACATCGTCCGGGACGAATCGAAGGAGGCGATCCGGCAGCTCAAGGAGATGGGCATCCGGCCGATGATGCTGACCGGCGACTCCGAGGCGGTCGCCAAATCCGTCGCCGACGAGCTGGGGATCGACGAATACTTCGCCGAGGTCCTGCCCGACGAGAAGGCCGACAAGATCCAGGAAATCCGCGACCGCGGCCTGTCGGTCGCCATGGTGGGCGACGGGGTGAACGACGCCCCGGCGCTCGTCGCAGCCGACCTGGGCGTGGCCATCGGGGCCGGGACCGACGTGGCCATGGAGTCGGCCGACATCGTGCTCGTCCGGTCCGACCCGCGCGACGTGGCGGCAATCGCCCGGCTCGCCCGAGCCACCCACCGGAAGATGGTGCAGAACCTCTGGTGGGCAGCCGGGTACAACATCGTGGCCATCCCCCTGGCCGCCGGCGTCTTCTACTGGGCCGGGATCATCCTCCCACCCGCCGTCGGCGCCCTCGTCATGTCCGTCTCCACCGTCATCGTCGCGATCAACGCCCGGCTGCTCGGCCGGTCAGAGACCTGAAGCCGATGCCCAGGGCCCCCGCTTGCGCCGACCACGATCCCCGGATACGATGGCCGCGGATGCGAGGGTTTCTGCGCCGCAGAAGAAAGGGAGGGCTTTCCACATGGTCAGTGTCTATCCCACAGGAACGACGATCTACCGTCCGGACAGGTGCTGGAACGGATATACGATGCTGGCGGGGGCCACCCTGATCGACATGAACGGCCGGGTCCGCGGCCGCTGGGACGACATCCAGCACGGCAAGCCGATGCCCGGCGGACAGGTGCTCGGCGAGGCCCGGGCCGGCCACCGGATCGTCCAGGTGGACTGGGAGCAGAACACCCGGTGGGAGTTCGACGGAGCCGCCGCCGGCGAGGACCTCGAGCCGCACCACGACTTCCAGCGCGAAGGCAGCCCCGTCGGCTACTACGCCCCCGACATGCCGCCGAAGCAGACCGGCCGGACGCTGATCCTCTGCCGCACCGGCGTCGACGGCCGCGGCGTCGTCGCCGGCCGACTCCTCGACGACCGGATCATCGAGGTCGACGAAGACGGGGCGATCGTCTGGGAGTGGCGCAGCCTCGACCACGTCGACGACATCGGGCTCGACGAGGCCGCCAGAAATACCCTGTACCGCGCGTCCACTCTCCCCCGCGACTACGACGGCCTCCACAGCCCGATGCACGGGAAGGACCCCTACGACTGGCTGCACAGCAACAGCGCGTCCTACGTCGGCCCGAACAAGTGGTACGACGCCGGCGACGAGCGGTTCCACCCCGAGAACATCATCTGGGACTCGCGGGACACGAACAAGATCGCGATCATCAGCCGCGAGACCGGGGCATTCACCTGGGAGATCGGGCCGGATTACAGCCGCCCGGATCTGCGGGACGTCGGCCAGATCATCGGCCAGCACCACGCCCACGTCATCCCGCGCGGGCTCCCCGGCGAGGGGAACGTCCTGGTCTTCGACAACGGCGGGTTCGCCGGATACGGCCCGCCCAACCCCGGCGCCCCCATCGGCGAGTACAACGCCGTCCGGCCCTACTCCCGCGTCATCGAGTTCGACCCGATCACCCTGGAGCGGACGTGGGAATACTCGGCCCGCACGGCCGGCCGCGGCTATCACCACCATCACCTCTTCTACAGCCCGTTCATGAGCTCGGCCCAGCGGCTGCCGAACGGGAACACGCTGGTCTGCGAGGCGGACTCGGGCCGGGCCTTCGAGGTGACCACCGACTGCGAGATCGTCTGGGAGTACGTCGTGCCGCCGGACCTCAACGAGCGGGGCGGGATCAGCGACTCGTACCGCGCCTACCGGCTCCCCTACGAATGGGTGCCCGAGATCCGCGCGGGCGCCGAGACGCCCGTCGAGCCGCCCGACCTCTCCTCGTTCCACGTCGAGCCGGCCCGGTGACGCCACGCACCAAATCACGAACGGAGCGGAACCGATGAACATCGAACCCGTCGGACAGGTGCGGAAGCGATCGGACAAGAGCAGCGTGCTCGACATCCGCGCCCGCTACGCGGACGCGCTGCTGGGGATCGAGCCGGGCGACCGGCTGCAGGTGCTGTACTGGATGCACCGCCTGCCCGACGGCGAGCGCGAGAGGCTCCAGGTTCACCCGCAGGGCCGGACCGATCGGCCGCTCCGGGGGGTCTTTGCGGTGCGCAGCCCGATGCGGCCGAACCCGATCGGCGTGGCCGTCGTCACGGTCACCGAGGTCGACGGGACGAGCGTCGCGGTCAGCGGCCTCGACGCGTTCGACGGCTCGCCGATCATCGACGTGAAGAGCGGCTGACCGGGCCGGGCAATCGGTCGGCACCCGCCGCGCGTCCGGGCGCGCGGCGCGGGTCTCGGCGGGCCGCACCCTGATCGTACACGCCCGCGGCCCAGGTGTGGAATTTTTCCCGATTTGAAGCCGTAACCCCCTGGCGCCCAACGGATAGCGTCGATTTCGGTTCGTTTCGCAAAAAAACATTCTCGCACCACCTCCCGATCCCGGGCGAACACGCACAAGGCCTTATGTGAGAATGAGTTGCGGGCCATCCGCCCGCGCCCCCGTCACGCCGCATCCTTCGCCTCCGCGTCATCGACGCTCACCGTCACGTCCACCGCCTTCGGCGCCTCCACCTCCGCCCCCGTCCGCCGAAGCTGCCGGCGCTCGAGCTCGTGCAGGTTGCGCTTGACCGACCGCTCGAAGTGCGCCTCGTACCGCCGCAGCTTCGAGAACGCGTCGCTCAGGCCCGCCTGGTTCTTGAAGACCCGCCCGAGCGTCGCCGGCGGCTCGTCGGGGTCGGTCCTCTTCCGGACGAACTCCCGCAACTTCGCCAGGTCGTGATCGATCATGTCCCGCTCCAGCTTCGGGATCCGCCGCAGCCGCCAGATTCGGTTTCGATCTGGACATGCAGCGCGGCCGAGAGCGCCAGCAGATCCACTTGGAAGCATTCGACTGCTTTCACAAGATCGTCCACCGGAACATTCGCTCCCAGCTGAATTGTGCGCCAGCCTTCCATCTCGAAAAAATCAGCAACCGCCTGCAACCCAATGTCGTGCTGGTTATTGGCCGCGGCAGCCGCCAGGATAGTCTTGCCGTTCGGCGGCTTAGGGACAGCTTTTAACAGAAGCTGAGCCATTACCATCTTTGTTGTCTGCGATGCGAAATGTTCTTCGGCCACGTTGATTTCACCGC
>JAWODX010000455.1:0-2664 GCA_046483085.1 Planctomycetota bacterium | reverse complement strand
GTCCAAGAAGGACGACGCCAAGGTGGATGCGGCCGCTCCGGCCACCGAGGTGGTCCACGTCCCGCAGCGGGGCAAGCTGCCGAAGACGCGGCCGAGCCAGACCATCAGTTTCCGGGTCGGCGACGCCAAGAACTACATCACCGCCGGCGAGTACCCCGGCGACGGGATGGGCGAACTGTTCGTCAAGATCGGCAAGCAGGGCTCGACGCTGTCGGGCCTGCTGGACGCCTTCGCGATCTCGATGTCGATCGGGTTGCAGTACGGCGTGCCGCTCGAGGCCTACGTGTCGAAGTTCATGAACATGCGCTTCGAGCCGGCCGGCATGACCGATGACGACGAGGTCCGGTTCGCCACCTCGGTGGTGGACTTCCTGGCCCGCAAGCTCGCGCTCGAGTACCTGCCCTACGACGAGCGTGAGGCGCTCGGTATCTACAGCGTTGAGGAACGCACGCAGATGCTCGACCAGGGCTACGGGGATCGGGAGCCCGAGGTGCCGGCCGCGCCGACGGCCGACGCGGTCCGTGCCTCCGAGCCGCTGCCGCAGGTCAGCGCCACGTCGTTGCCGGTCGACCACGACGCGCCGATGTGTTTCGACTGCGGGATCAAGATGATCCGCGCCGGGGCCTGCCACGTGTGCGAGTCCTGTGGCACGACCAGCGGGTGCAGCTGAGTGTGACCGAAGCCTGCGTGTCCCCTCGGAGGGGGTGAGCGCCACCTCCGAGGAGTCCACAGGCAGCGGTCCTGAGCGAACCGGGACGTCCCACCCAGGCGGTGCACCCCGCCGGGTGGGACACCTGCGTTCGGGGCGCTCGGATCGTTGCCGGCCGGTCATTGCTCGCGCAGGCGTCAGCGCCGATCGAGACCTCGTCGTGGGCTCGGGCGCGCGCCTCTGATCACCCCGCCCCGCGGAGACCCCGCCCGCGGAGACCCCGCCCGCGGACCTCGTGTCCGCGGGCATCCGCGGTCAAGCGTCCTCAGGCCTCGCGCACGCCGCGCAGCACGGCCAACACGGCGCGTCCGTAGGCCTCGTCGGCCTCCGGTGCCTCCAGCTCGACCAGCTCCTCGCCGATCCGCACGGTGCAGCGCCAGCCCTCCTCGAGGCGGGCCAGCGAGAGCAGCGCGGCCCCGAGCCACTCCCTGAGCTGGCCCTCGCGGGGGAGCCAGACGGTCTCGGCGCGTTCGATCGCATCGAGCGCCCACTCGGTGGTGCCGTTGAAGGCGATCAGATCCCCGACGGGCGAGCGTCGCACCTCGACGACCATGTCGGAGATCGTGAAGACCCGGCCATCGAGGTCATGGTCGGGAAGGACGAAGCGATCACCCTCCGCCGGTGTCCACCGCAGACCCTCGGCGCGCAGTTGCTCGGCGAGTTCGAAGCTGATCATGAGGTCCCTGGTTCGCGAAGGAGAAGGTGACGAAGGTACGGCCCGAAGCCCCGGCTGGGAACGCCTGGCGATCCACCCTGCGGCCAGTTTCGATCCTGTCAGGACTATCCTGCGCCGCATGCCTGTCCTGGTCACCGCCGCCGAGCACCCGCTGGCCCGCCGGATCGCGGCCCGCCTCTTGGAGGAGGGTGGCGAGGTGCGGGTCACCGCCGACGGCGATGTCACCAGCCTGCGAGCGGCGGGCGCCTTCGTCGCCACGGCGACCGCCGACGACGAGGGGCGGCTCGAAGCGGCGTTGGCCCAGGTCCACACGCTGGTGCACGTCGGTGGTGGGCTCGGGACCTCCGAGCCCGAACGACTCGTCGCCGACGCCGAGGTGGCAGCGCGGGCGGCGGCCGGCGCCGGCGTCCGTCGCGTCATCTCCCTGTCCCTGCCCGGTGCGTCCCCGCGAGCGGCCGACCCGCTGCGGCGGGCCAAGGGTCAGGTGGAGGAGGTCTTCGCGGCGCTGCCCTGCCCTTCGATCGTGCTCCGTGTCGGGCTCGTCGACACCCCGCTGCTGCGGGATGCGCTGCTCACCGCCGGTCTGGCACCGGAGCTGATGGGAACCGTGGTGCGCCCCGTCCGGGCCGCCGACCTGCTGGAGCTGATCGTGGCCTTCGATCGGGCACGGTCGAGCCGCTCCGAAGGCCACCTCGTGGTGGCCGCCGACGGCCCGGTCGCGATGTCGCTCGTGGGCTTCCTCGACCGCGTCACCTCGAGCGGGGCGGATCGCCGGCCGAGTCGCGTCGGACGTCGGCTACCGGACGAAGCGGCCACCGCTCGCCTGGCGGCGGTACTGGCGGGCCCCTGGTCGCAGGACGAGCCCTACCTGCTCGACGGGTGGGACTTCGCTGGCCTCCGACCCGGGGCGCCCGGTCCGCTCGGTTCCTGACGGGCTCCGGCGTGCCGAGCCCGCACACTCAGCGGGTTGGCGCCGGCCGCAACGTCAGTACCCACGCCGTCAGTACCTGCGCCGTCAGTACTCCTCGGTCGGCGCGTCGATGAACGGCATCATCGCGCGCAGTTCGCGCCCGACCACCTCGATCCGCTGCTCGCGACCCTCCGCGCGCTTGCGGGCGAAGAACTCACCGCCCGACTCGATCTCCGCGGTGAAGTTGCGCGCGAACGTGCCGTCCTGGATCTCGGCCAGGATCTGCCGCATCGCCGCCTTCGACTCCTCGCCGATCACGCGCGGGCCGGAGACGTAGTCGCCGTACTCCGCGGTGGTCGAGATCGAGTG
>JAWODX010000436.1:0-5797 GCA_046483085.1 Planctomycetota bacterium | reverse complement strand
GCACGTCGAGGTTGATCCCGTGCCAGCCGAACCGAAACCAGGCCTCCACCTGTGGCATGCGCGCCTCTCGAACGGGGCTCCGGTAATGCTGCGGGCGCGTCATTCTAGCCGGCCGGCGGCGCCTGTCAACCGGCGCCCCCCCGACTCACCCCCAGTTTGGTTTGCAGGCCCGAGCCGTTGAGGCCTGTTCCCGGGCCTTCGCGACGGCCGACAGGCCCGGGCCCACGCCCCGCCTCCGCCCCTCTCTACGTGCGCCGGACCATCATGCAAATATCCGAGGTGGGAATTTTGCATGATGCTTCCAGGAGGGACGGCGGAGCGGGTTGACGCCGCCCACATGAGGTCGACACCGGGGCAAAAGCAGGCTGCCTGCGACAGGCGTGCTCAGGCACGGGCCTGTTCTCGCCCGCCTTCGGCGGGCTCGGGACGGGGCGTAACCGCCGCTCAAAGAACGACCCCTGGAAACTGGGGGTGAGTCAGGCGCCCCTCGCCGCCGCGCGGGCGGTTGACTTGGTCCGGGCGAGGCGGTAGAATCCCGCGTCGTCGGCTCGGATTCTCTCCCGGAACGCGGTCGCGCGGCCATGTCCGATTCGAATGAGGTCGCCATCATCGGCGTCGGCCTGATCGGCGGCTCGCTCGGCCTCGCGGTCCGGGAGCGCGGGCTCGCCGACGAGGTGGTCGGGATCGGTTACCGGGAGGTGACGCTGGAGCGGGCGGAGGCCCGCGGGGCGATCGACCGCTGGACGCTCGACCTGGCGGACGGGGTGTCGGGGGCGGACCTGGTGGTCGTCTGCACCCCGGTGGGCCTGGTGGCCGACAAGGCCGTCGAGGCGGCGGGGGCGATGAAGCCGGGGAGCGTCGTCACCGACGTGGCGAGCACCAAGGCGATGATCATCCGGAAGGTCGAGGCGGGGCTGCCCGACGGCATCGCGTTCGTCCCCGCTCATCCGATGGCCGGCTCGGAGCAGCGGGGGAACGAGAGCGCCCGGGCGGACCTGTTCGAGGGCGCGACCGTCATCGTGACGCCGACGGAGCGGACCCCGGCCGACGCGGCGGCCCGGGTCCGCGGTCTGTGGGCGCGGCTGGGCGCGGCGGTCGAGCAGCTCGACGCGGCGACCCACGACCGAATCGTCGCCGAGATCAGCCACTTCCCGCACCTGGTCGCACCGGCCGTGGTCAACGCGGTCAGCGAGTCGAGCCTGCCGTACGCGGCGACCGGGATGAAGGACACGACGCGGATCGCCGCCAGCGACGTGCCGCTCTGGGTCGATATCTTCCGCGACAACCGCCGGAATGTGCTGGAGGCGCTCCGCCGGTTCGGCATCGAGCTCGACCGCATTCGCGAGGCGCTCGAGCGGGAGGACTGGCCGGCCCTGGCCAAATGCCTCGGCCGGGCGCGGGAGCGGCGGCGCGGGTTGAACGGCGAGTCGTAAAGAGCGGCGGGCGGAGACCGCCGCCCGCCGAAGGGCCGGCCCGTTCGGCCGGCCGGGCGTACCTGGCACGGATCGGCAGCCAACAGAAACGGAGAGAGACGTTGATCTGGCAGATCGAGGTCGCACTGAAAGAAGGCGTGCTCGACCCGGAAGGCGAGGCGGTGAAGAGCGAGGCCGAGGCGGTCGGCGTCGACCGGCTCGACTCGGTCCGGTACGTCCGCGTCTATGCGATCGAGTCCGACATGCCCGCCGAGCACGTCGAGGTCGTTGCGGCCCAGCTCCTGGCCGACCCGGTGGTGGACCGGTACGCGGTGGGCGAGCCGGTTCTGAGCGAGGACCGGCCCGACCTCCGCATCGTCCAGGTCGTCCGCAAGCCCGGCGTGATGGACCCCGTCGAGGCGAGCACGCTGAAGGGCATCGCCGACATGGGCCTCGAGGCGTCGGCCGTCCGCACCGCGCGGAAGTATTACCTCTACGGCTCGCTCACCGAGGAGGACGCCCGCCGGGTCGGCGACAAGGTGCTGGCGAACGACATCATCGAGCAGACGGTCCTCGGCGGGGCGAAGGTGGCGATCCCCCACGCCGAGGAAACCCCGTTCGAGAAGGTCACCGTCCCGCTGCTCGAGGCGGACGACGACGAGATGGTGCGGATCAGTCGCGAAGGGGTCCTCTCGCTCAACCTCGAAGAGATGCGGACCATCCAGGACTACTGCCGGCGGCTCGGCCGCAACCCGACCGACGTCGAGCTCGAAACCCTCGCCCAGACCTGGTCCGAGCACTGCGTGCACAAGACCTTCCGGGGCATCATCAACTACAACGGCGAGATCATCGACAACCTGCTCAAGCAGACGGTGATGAGAGTGACCCGCGAACTCGACCGGCCCTGGTGCCTGTCGGTCTTCGAGGACAACTCCGGCGTCATCGAGTTCGACGACACGTGGGGCGTCGCGTTCAAGGTCGAGACGCACAACCACCCGTCGGCGCTCGAGCCGTACGGCGGTGCGGGGACCGGGATCGGCGGGGTGATCCGCGACCCGATGGGGACGGGCATGGGCGCGAAGCCGATCCTGAACACCGACGTCTTCTGCTTCGGGCCGCCGGACCTGCCGACCGAGGCCCTGCCGCCGGGGGTGATGCACCCGCGCCGCATCTTCCGCGGGGTCGTCGCCGGCGTGCGCGACTACGGCAACCGGATGGGCATCCCGACGGCGAACGGCGCGGTCTTCTTCGACGAACGCTACACCGGCAACTGCCTGGTCTACTGCGGCAACCTGGCGCTGATCCCGCGCGAGAAGACCGAGAAGGGGGCGCGGCCGGGCGACCTGGTCGTCGTCGTCGGGGGGCGGACGGGGCGCGACGGGATCCACGGCGCCACGTTCTCGTCCGTCGAGCTCCACGAGGAGACGTCGAGCAGCCACGTGCAGATCGGGAACGCGATCACCGAGAAGAAGATGCTCGACGTCCTGCTCGAGGCGCGCGACCGGGGGCTGTACACGTGCATCACCGACTGCGGCGCGGGCGGCCTGTCGTCGGCCGTCGGCGAGATGGGCGCCGAGATCGGGGCCGAGGTCGACCTGGGGACCGTCCCGCTCAAGTACGAGGGGCTCGACTACTGGGAGATCTGGGTCTCGGAGGCGCAGGAGCGGATGGTCATCGCCGTGCCGCCCGAGCACGAGGGCGAAGTGCACGCGCTCTGCGCGTCCGAGAACGTCGAGTCGACGACCATCGGCAAGTACACCGACACCGGCCGGCTGGTGCTCCGCTACGAGGGCGAGCCGGTCTGCGACCTGGACATGGACTTCCTCCACAACGGGGTGCCTCGCCTGGAGCGGAAGGCGGTGTGGGAGGGGCCGGCGGTCGCCGAGCCGGAGCTCCGCCCCCGCCAGGACTACGGCGACGAGCTGAAGGGGGTCCTCGGCTCGTGGAACGTCTGCAGCAAGGAGTGGATCGTCCGCCAGTACGACCACGAGGTGCAGGGCGCGACCGTGCTGAAGCCGCTGGTCGGTGTCGCGAACGACGGCCCCGGCGACGCCTGCATCATCACCCCTGTGCTCGGCTCGGATCGCGGGCTGATCGTCGCGAACGGGATGAACCCGAAGTACGGGCTGATCGACCCGTACCACATGGCGGCGTCGGCGATCGACGAGGCGCTGCGGAACCTCATCGCGGTCGGCGGGAGCCTCGACCGGGTCGCGCTGCTCGACAATTTCTCGTGGGGCAACCCGGACAAGGCGGACCGGCTCGGCGGGCTGGTCCGCGCCGCCCGCGCCTGCTACGACGTCGCCGTCCGCTACGGTACCCCGTTCATCTCGGGCAAGGACAGCCTGAACAACGAATACCAGGTGGACGGCGGCAGCATCGCCGTCCCGCCCTCGCTCCTCATCTCGGCGATCGGGATCATGCCCGACGTGACGAAGGCCGTCTCGATGGACCTGAAGGGCGCGGGCAACGCCGTGTACGTCGTCGGGCTGACGAAGAACGAGCTGGGCGGGTCGCACTACTACGATCTTCACGACGAGCTGGGCCGGAACGTGCCGCAGGTCGACCCCGGGCTCGGGCTCCGGGTCTTCAACGCGCTGGCCGGCGCGACGTCGGCCGGGCTGGTGGCGTCGTGTCACGACTGCAGCGAGGGCGGGCTCGCGGTCGCCGCGGCCGAGATGGCGTTCGCCGGCGGCCTGGGGATGGAGCTCGATCTGTCGGCGGTCCCGTGCACCGACGAGGCGCGGAGCGACATCGCCCTGCTCTTCTCCGAGTCCAACTCGCGGTTCGTGGTCGAGGTCGAGCCGGGCCATCTCGGCGAGTTCGAGGCGGCGCTCGAGGGCGTTCCGTTCGCCCACGTCGGCCGGGTGACACACGGCGGCACGTTCGATGTGGCGGGCCTGGGCGGCGACATCATCGTGAGCGAGCGGCTCACGGACCTGAAGGAGGCCTGGCAGGCGCCGCTCCGGTGGTAAACGTGCGCCTTCTCTGATATCATGCGAGGGTTGAGAATGGATGGTTGCCAGTCCGGGATTGTCCGACGCGCACCGGCTGAGGATACCCTGGACCGGTCACCGCGTTTCCGGACGCAGCTCCCCCGCGAACCCGTTTGGGGGACGAGTTCGGTTGATCTCGTGAGAGAAGAGCGAGAGCCGAAATGTGTGAGAAAGAAGGCCGTCCCGGCCGCGTGAGCGAACCCCGTGCCACGTATCGGATCCCGAAACGCGTGAAAAACCGACGGGCAATGGAGCGCGCCATCCGTATTCAGGACGAGATATTCGAACGTCACAAAGATGACCCACCCGGCCGCGACAGCGTCAGTATCATCCGTGAGTGGAGAGACCACGGTTGTACGTCGTAGATGCGTCAATCGCCGTGAAGTGGTTTCTACTCGAGCAGGGCTCACCGCAGGCGCGCATCGTTCGAGAACAGCATGTCGCGGGTGACATTGAGTTGGCGGCGCCTGACCTTATCGCATATGAGGTCGCCAATGCACTGGTTTGCAGGCGCACGCTTGACCCCGCGGAGGTCGCCGCAGCCGTCGACTCCATTCTGACCATGGAGATGACCCTGTGGGCGCCAGAGACAACGTGGATGGGGCACGCAGGCCGGCTGGCAGCCCAATTGGGGGCCAGCTTCTATGACTCCGCCTATGTAGCGTTGGCCCACTCGCTGAGCTGGGAACTATTGACAGCCGATCTGAAGCTGCAGCAGATCGCACGCCCTGTGGTGACGGTTCGGTCTTTGAACGACCTGTGTTAGGCCCGATGCGGACAGGACTATAATGTCAATCAAGACCCTCATTATCCGCACCGCCGGGACGAACTGTGACCTGGAGACCAAGTTCGCGTTCGAGCGGGCCGGCTCCCAGGTCTCGCTGCTGCACATCAACCGCGTCGTCGAGAACCCGACCCTCCTCGACGAGCACCAGATCCTCGCCCTGCCCGGCGGGTTCAGCTACGGCGACGACATCGCCGCCGGCCGCATCCACGCCAACGAGCTGCGCACCAAGCTCGGCGACCCGCTCCAGCACTTCGTCAGCCACGGCAAGCTCGTCATCGGCATCTGCAACGGCTTCCAGGTCCTCGCCAAGACCGGCCTCGTCCCCGGCCCCTTCGCACCCGACGTCGACCAGACCGTCACGCTGACCTTCAACGACTCCAACCGGTTCGAGGACCGTTGGGTCTATCTGCGGGCCGACTCCGACAAGTCCCCGTTCATCGCCAAGGGCCAGGTCATCTACCTCCCCGTCGCCCACGGCGAGGGCAAGTTCGTCACCGAGAGCCGCGAGACGCTGGCCGACCTGCAGAAAAACGAGCAGGTCGTCTTCCGCTACGTCGACGCCGAGGGCAACACCGGCGCCGGCTATCCGGCGAACCCCAACG
>JAWODX010000381.1:0-2687 GCA_046483085.1 Planctomycetota bacterium | reverse complement strand
GCGATATGGGCTCCTCAGACCCAACTCCTTCGCCGACACCCCTTGGTTCGTGGAGCCGAAGTTCCTGGATCGCTACGTGGACTGCTGGTTCAAGGGCTATCGTGACTTCAACCCGCAGCTCGAGTACATCGACAACGCCGCCATTGCCAAGGCCGTGGCCGCGCGGGGCAAAGGCAAAACGCCGCCGGGCTACGAGCTGTTCATGGCCGCGCATCGTGTGAGCACCCGCGCCTACTGCCACACGCTGGATCACTGCCCGATGGGACTGGCGCGGCGACCCTACGTGCTGCGGTACCGGGACAAGACCAGCGGCGGCATCAGCGGCGTCTCGGCGATGCGCTACGAGTGGGTGGACAACACCCTTCGGATCGGCATTCGGTTCCGGCAGGTCGGACTCTACCACACCGGCTCGTTCATCGACTTCAACGAGCGCCACGAGTATCAGCATCACAAGTACCTGGTCGATGGTGGTCGGGCGCTGATCCAGTCCGTGACCCTGACAAAGGGCCCGGAGACGGTGCTCGCCAAAGACTCCGGGCGGGTGGACGACGACGGGTTCATGATCTTCGAGGCGCCCATGAAGAGCGCCGATCCCGCCGGGTGGTCGATGACCGTCCACCTGCAGTTCGTCAAGCAGAAGTTCGACTTCAACTACAATCTCTACACGGGAGAGAGCGCGCGGCGCTATCGCCGCGCCGCCGAGGCCGTCCGACTGGCCCGGGCGGCCCTGGCGAACAGGCCGAACGATGTGGGAGCCTTGACCGCACTGGCCAGAGCCCGGAGGGCCGCCGGCCAGGTGACGGACGCCTGGCAGACGTACCGGGCCGCGCTGAAACGGCAGCCGGGCAACATGGACCTGTGGGACGAAGCGCGGGACGCCTTTGCGTCCAAGGGCCTGCACAAGCAGGCGGCGGAGGTCGCGGCCCTGGCCGTGAAGCAGAAGCCCGGGGACATCGAGTGGCGCGCACGCCTCGTCAGGGAGCTTTTCGAGGCCCGGCTCTACAAGGCCGCGGCCGCGGCCGTGGCCAACGCGCTGAAGCTGGAGCCGGAGGGCAAGGGCGCGTGGCAATGGACGATGGCGCGGTGTCTCCTCCTCGATGCACAGTACAAGGCGGCCAACCAGGCGCTGGAAGGCCTGGAGGGGACCGTTGACGAGGCGGAGCGGTCGGTGTTCCGATACATCGTCGCACGCTCGTCGAAAGGCGCCGTCGCGCCCGAGCCGGCGGCCAAAGCCCTGCGCGCCCTGTACGACAAACTGGAGAAGGACTCGCCCGCCCGGCGCCGAGTCGGTGTTCTCCTGGGCGCCGTTGGGGCCGGAAGCGCCCTCCAGCATGCGAAGGGCAAAGCGGCCGAGTGCGAGGCCCACTGTTATCTGGGGTATCGATACCTGTTCGCCGGCAACAAGGAAAAGGCCGCCGAGCACTTCCGCCGGGCGCTCGACACCCGGCAAACCGGTCAATTCGAATTCCGGCTTGCCGAGGCCGAGATCCAGCGCCTGCCCCCGCCGACAGAGAGGAACGAATGACCGAGGAGGAACGTCCTGTGGACGATCGTTCGAGACAGGTCCGTGCCGCGACGTGGGTCATCCTGTTGCTCTCGCTCCTGTGCCGCACCGCGTATCCCGCCGGGGACATCCTCCTGCCGACCGGGCGGAAGCCGGATAGGGACGCGGCAACGGGCAGCTCCGGGACGGTCACCCTCGGCTACGCGCAGGACGCGCCGCCCACCCCGGAGATGCTGCGGGGCAAGTCCATCGTCGGATGGCTGAAGTCCGTGGCCGAGCCCGGCGGGCCCAGCACCGGCTCGACCCCCGTGACGACGGCAGATGCCCGCCACGTCCGGCGGCGCCTGCAGCGGGGGCATCCCGGGGAATACCGTCGACCTTCCACGAGATCAGCTCAACGCGCACCTCACCGGAACGAGCGGCCTGCCGGCCCTCGCTCCGCATCTTACCGGGTGGCATCCGGGATTACCAGGGGCCGGCCGCGATGCTCGCGCAGCTCGACCGGCACGCCGTAGACCGCCTCGATCAGGTCGGCCCTGATCTCCCCGACCGGTCCCGCCGCGTAGACGGCCCCGTCCTTCAGGAGCAGAAACTTGTGGGCGAAGCGGAAGGCCGTGTTCAGGTCGTGCATCGTCATGATGGCCGCGACGTGGTGCTCGGCGACGACCCGGCGCACCAGCGACAGGATCTCGAGCTGGTTCTTCAGGTCGAGCGAGCTGGTCGGTTCGTCCAGCAGCAGCAGCCTGGGCTCCTGGACGAGCGCCCGGGCGATGGCCACTTTCTGCAGCTCGCCGCCGCTCATCTCGTCGATGTATCGCAGGGCCAGGTCGGAGAGATGGAGGCGCCTGAGCGCGGCGTCGACGATCGTCAGGTCGCGTTCCGAGGCCCGGCCGCGCAGGTGCGGCTTCCGGCCCATGAGAACGGCGTCGAACGCGGTCAGCCGCGCGGGTTCGACCCGCTGGGCGACGTAGCTCATCGCCCGCGCGATCTCGCCGAGCCGGGCATGCAGCACGTCCATATCCTCCAGGAGAATGGCTCCCGCGCGCGGTCGGAGGATGGCATTGATGCATTTCAGCGCCGTCGTCTTGCCCACGCCGTTGGGCCCGAGGATGGCCAGCAGCTCGCCCTCGGCGACCTGGAAGGTGACGTCGCGGAGGACCGGCCGGCTTCGGTACGAGAACGC
>JAWODX010000379.1:0-9179 GCA_046483085.1 Planctomycetota bacterium | reverse complement strand
GGTCGACCTCCAGCCAGAACCGGTGGAACGGGCGGCGCGGCGGGGCGATCAACTCGGCCCGACTTCACCCCCCTTCAAGGGCACAGAAACTGCCCCGGAAGCACCACGGGGCGGGGCCAGATGGGGTTATTGAGGTAGCTTTTTTCTGAGACCACGCCAGTATCCCTGCAGGGATCGCCACCATCCCACAGAGCTGATTTCGTCTTTGATCCTGTCACCCTCTTCGCCCAGGGCCCAGTCCCACTGTTGACAGGTGTGCTCTCCGGCGTGGACCTGGCAATGGCTGATTCGAAGTTTGTCCCAATGACGGAGGACTCGCTCCACCTCGCGGTTTTCGCCAGCTTCTCTCATTTGCAGTTCCATCTTCTTGACCAGGTAGTAGGCCAAAAAACAGATCAGCACATGAGCCCGGACCCGTTCCCTCTTGTAGTGATAGACAGGTCGGATCTTGAGGTAGGTCTTGATGTGCCGGAAGGCGCGTTCGGTCTTCATGAGGCGACGGTAGTGCTCATCCACCTTCTGAGGGGAATACTTCTCCGAATCCAGGGAGGTCTGAAGAACATACTTGCCCTCAATGCTTTTTCTCTTTTCAATGGCTTTCTCGTCGGGCTCAAAGGTCAGGTCCAATCGGATCTTGTCCTCCGGAGAATCCATGTCCTGCAAGGGAGCAATCTCGACCTTCCAAAGGCTCGATACGCCCTCTTTATCAAGGATTTCCTGCACCCTCTTGCTCAGGCTGACCCAGCTGTAGTATCGGCCCTTCCTGGCCGTACCGGCGATTCTCGCCAACTGCTGCTCCGCACGCTGCATCCCCGCTTCCCTGCGGCTGTGGGCCCGGTGCTTCTTCAACTCCGACATGCAACCCACGTACCGCACCCCCGCCTCCTCCCATTCGGCTACTCCCATCTCATCGAACAGGCTCAACTGGTGCGGACCCAGTACCTCCAGCTGCTTCCTTTGCTTTTTCCACTCCAGGCTAAGGATATAGTCAAACCCTGCCCCTTCAATGGTCTTGATGGCCGTCTCCTGGTACATCCCCTTGTCCCCCACGAAGATGGCCTTCTTCACCCCGAACCGCTCCTTCAACATCTGGATCTGCTCAATCACCGTGCTCTTGTCCGGGGTGTCGCCGGGCCAGACCTCCAGGGCCAACGGAATCCCCTCTATACTGCATACCAGGCCCACCACCACCTGATAACGGTCCCACCTTTTGTCCCGGGAATATCCGTACCGTCCATCCTCAGCGCACTGTCCCTCGAAGTAGGTGCTGGTGCAGTCGTACAGCAACAGCACCGGTGAGGCATCCTCTCGTTTCTGGATCCTGTCCTGTACGGCATAGAACTGCTCATGAAGCCGGTCCATGACCCGGTACAGCTCATCCTCATCCAGGCGCTTTTTGGAATAGATCCTTGAAAGTATGGTGTCGGAGAACTGCTTCTTGAGGCTCAGTTTGCTCCCCGGTTGCAGGATTCTCTGTGCCACCATGGCCAGTACCGATTCCTTTTCGGCAGGGGTCAAACCCGACAGCAATCCGTCCATCTTCTGCTTTTTCCAGGCCCGGTATACGCCCAGAAGCCCGGCTCCACGGAGGGTGTCGCCCAACTCAATATGGATATCTGCCTTGCCGGCTATCCGACCGGGGTCCACCACCTCACCCGTCTTTAAGGCCAGATCGATAGACTCAATAACATGCTGAGGAAGGGAAGTTATGTTCAGGACCTTTCGATGTCTGACTTTACCTGTTTCCGGGTCACGATAGGACTCGACGATGTTGTAGGAGACATATTTCTTGTCCTTGTAGTAGCTCCACCCCTTCTTGACAAACACGCCACCACCTCCGCGACCACTATATCACATATATAGCACAACATACAAGGGCAAACGCAAATCCTATCCGCGACCACAAATCCGCGCACAAAATACCCCTCCAGCCTTGACTGGTAGGGCTTCAACGCCAGTCAGGTGTAGATCGTGCCGTCGCCGCAGCCCGTCGTGATCCCGGCCTCGGCGATCGCGCCGATCGCGCCGGCGTGGCCGCTGTCGCCGACGTCGGTGAAGCCGTGGTCCTCCACGGGCTCGAAGTCGCCGAGGCGGGCGAGGAACGTCGCCATCTCCGCGCGGGTCACGGCGTCGTCGGGGCAGTAGACCGAGCCGTCGCCGCAGCCGACGGTGATGCCGGCCTCGGCGATCGCGTAGATGCCCCCCTCGTGGGTGCTGCCGTCGGCCACGTCGCTGAAGCTGATCTCAGGCTCGTCGTCCTCCGGGTCCTCGGTGGTGGGGTCGTCGAGCTCGGCGTCCTCCGGATCCTCGGTGGACTCCTCGAGCTCGGAGTCCGGATCCTCGGTGGAGTCCTCCGGCACCGTGTCCTCGTCGGGTGGCGGGGGCGGCTGCTCGACGTCGAGCGTCTCGGTGCGCTCAGCGACCCAGGTGCGGATCTCTGGCAGCTGCGCGTAGAACGCCCCGCCGGGGCACGCGGTCTGGCCGATGTCGCGGTGCCCGACGAGGGGGTCGAGCTCGACCTCCTCCCCGCGGGGGATGCTCGCCGAGCCGCCGCTGACGACGGTCACCGGCTCGAGGGGGTCGATGTCGTGCAGCGCGAACTTCCAGGCCACCGCGTCGGCCACGGCTTGGCGCGCCTCCCAGCGCGGGGGCCAGTCGCCGTCGTAGCTGCCGAGGACGCTGATGCCGAACGAGCCGGTGTTGAACCCCCGCGCGTGGGCGCCCGCCACCGGCTGGTCGATGCCCCCGGCGCGGCCCTCGTAGAGGTTGCCCCAGTGGTCGACGAGCATGTTGTAGCCGATGTCGTTCCAGCCGAGGGTCTGGGTGTGGTAGTGGTAGATGCCACGCACGATCGCGGGCGCCTGCGCCTCGCTGTAGTCGCTCGACCCGGCGGTGTGGTGCACCACGGCGAGACTGAGGTCCTCGGCGTAGGTCGGCCCGCCGTTGCGCAGCGACTCGTCGGCGCCCCACTCCTCACGGGTGATGATGTCAGGAGCCGCGTCGTCGGCCTCTGCGGTCGGCAACGACCACGACGACAGCGCCATCGCGAGGCTCGACAGGACCCGCTGGGGCGCGTTGCGATGGTGCCCCGAGGAGTCGAGGAAGCGGACGTCGAGGTCCTCGACGTCCGAGCCCGCCGGCAGGCGCACCTCGAGATGGTCGGCCTCGCCGACCCACGCCGGCTCG
This sequence comes from Planctomycetota bacterium, assembly GCA_046483085.1. Taxonomy (GTDB): domain Bacteria; phylum Planctomycetota; class PUPC01; order PUPC01; family PUPC01; genus JAWODX01. The sequence goes on along the minus strand of JAWODX010000379.1, from coordinate 5,993 downwards.
GTCCATCCCTCATAGGCATCGGGGCCGCCCTCGGTGCCCCGGTCGGGCCCCTCGTCGTCGTCGGCGAGCGCGTCGACGGTGAGCCACTCGCTCCAGTCCTCGCCGTCAGTCGAGGCGCGGAAGGTCACGTCGACCACGTCGGGGTGACCGAAGGCGACGAGGTCGAAGGTCATCGGCGCCTCGACCGGTCGGGAGCGCGAGGGCGACGCCCCGTCGTCGCCGCCGAGGAGGTCCATCCCACCGTCGGGGCCGTCCACGCTCGCGGCCGCAGGCAGACCCTCGAGGGCGGCCTCGACGGTGGGATGGGTGGACGGTCCGGCGCTGACCGGGATGGCGTGGAGCAGCAGCAGGACCGCCGCGCATCCCAGCCCCGTCAACAGGACGCGGCGAGCGCGACGCGGGTGTCGACGGGCCGGGATCGTCGTCATGGCCACCCTCAATCCTCGGATCTCGTGCGAACGGTGCGCTGCGCCGCGCGCTGGTGAACGCCGGCACCAACGTCAACGTCGACAGGCCTTCCTCGACCCTGAAGGCCGCAGACGAGATTACCGGGGCTGGCCGAGAGTGCGACGTGGCCATCGGGGCGAGCGGTCCTCCCCAACCGCGAGGCGGTCGAGAGCATGACCCCGCCTCGCCGGCCCTCAGAAGGCGATCGTCGAGGGTGGCTCGATCCGCGGGTCCCACGCGCGCGGTGAGGAGGCCAGACGGTGCAGCAGCGCCGTGGTCTGCGCCCGCGTGGCCGCCTCCGAGGGAGCGAAGCTGCCCGGTTCTGTGCCCTCGGTGATCTCGTGGCGGGCCGCCCACGCCACGGCGTCGGCGTAGAAGCCATCGTTGGCGACGTCGAGGAACTCGTGACGCGTCTCGGTCGGCAGCGCCCCGGCGAGGCGCCAGAGGAAGGTCACCATCTGCGCACGGTCGACGCCTTGCCCGGGCGAGAACGCGCCCGTCGACGTGCCCTGGGCGATGCCGGCCTCGGCGAGCCACGCCACGGCCTCGGCGTAGTAGGCGTCACCGGCGACGTCATCGAACGGTGCGCCCTGCTCGGGCTCGGGCTCGTCCATCATCCGCCACAGCAGCGCGGCCATCTGCGCCCGCGTCAGTCTCGTGTGCGGAGCGAAGCGCTCCGGGGCGAGGCCGGTGACGACGCCCTCGGTGCTCGCCCAGCGCAACGGCTCGTCGTAGAACGCCCCCGGGGGGACGTCGGCGAAGCCGTGGGGGGGTGGAGGCGGCTTGGGGATGACGACGTTGCTGGGCTCGGAGCGCCGGCCCTCGCCCACGGCGTTCGACGCGCGCACCGAGAAGCGGTAGCGCGTCCCGTTGTCGAGATCGTCGATCTCGACCTCGCGGGCCTCCTCGCCGGTCGTCACCACTGCGACGTCGGCGTCGTCGGCGAGGATCTCGTACGCGGTGATGGGCTCGCCACCGTCCCAGAACGGCGGGGTCCAGGAGACGACCGCGCCGCCGTCGGTGGCGGTCGCGTCGACCTCGACGGGCCACCCGGGCGTCCCGGGGACGTCGGTGAGCGTGCCGAGCCTGCGGTGCGCCGCGGCGAGGTCGAGTCGCGGCAGGGTCGCATCGGCGTCGAAGGGCACGTCGACCGCGGTGTCGCGCAGGAGCCCGAGGTGCTCGTCGACCGACGCCGTGGGGTCGGCTTGGCGCAGCGTCGCCCAGGCGCCGGCCACGTGCGGCGCGGCCATCGACGTGCCCGACAGCGGCACGAGCCCGGAGCCCGGCCACGCCGCCTCGATGTCGAGGCCGGGGGCGAGCAGGGAGAGCGCCGGGGAGACGTTGGAGAAGGACGAGAGGACGTCGCCGTCGTCGGAGCCCGCCTCCCCGACCGTGGCGCCGACGCTGACGACATCGTCGATGCAGGCGGGAAGCGCCAGCGCACCCTGCGCGCCGGCGTTGCCCGAGGCGGCCACCGTCGGCACGCCCTCGTCGCCAAGCTCGGCGATGGGGGCGAGCAGCGGTGCTGCTTCGGGACGGTCGTCGCACGGCGCCTCGTGAACGCCGCTGCCGAGCGAGACGTTGACCGCGGCGAGGTCGACGCTCACGCTCTGCTCGAGCACCCACTCGAAGGCGGCGGCGAGGTCCGTGCCGGTGATGAGCACCTCGCCGTCGACCTCGGAGGAGACCTGCACCGCGAGGATGTCGGCTCCCGGGGCCACGCCGTTGGGGCTCGTGCCGGCCTCGGTCGTGGCCTCGGCGCCGGCGGCGATCGCCGCCACGTGGGTGCCGTGGCCGCAGCGTTGGGCGTCGAGGTCGCACGGTGCGGCGCTGCCCGGGCCCTCCTGGGAGGTCTCGCCGTTGGGGCAGCCGCCGCTCTGGGAGAAGCAGGCCTCCGCGGTGACCTTGCCTTCGAGGGAGGGGTGGGAGGCGTCGACGCCGGAGTCGATGACCGCGACGGTCCAGCCCTGCCCGTCGAGGTCGGCCTCGGCGGTGCGGTCGGCGCCGACGAGTGGCACCGACCCCGTCAGGCTCGGCTCGTAGGCGACGTCGGCGACGACGCGCTCGACCATCGGCAGCGCGGTGAGCGCGTCGAGGTGCTCGGGGGGCAGGCGCAGCGCGAGGTAGGGCACGGTCTCGAAGCGCCGGACCGCCACAGCGTCGGCGACGGACTCGCGCACCGCGGCGAGGACGTCGTCCTGCAGGGCGGCCAGGGAGGCGGCGGCCTCATCGTCGGCCGCGCGCTGCAGCGGCGTCAGGGCGCTCGTGTCGGCGAGCTCGACGAGGACCTGGACGCGGCCCTCGTCGTCGATGACCGCGCCGGCGGCAGTCGCGTCGGTCGCCCCCGCCCCCGGCGCCGCGGCGAGGGCGAGGCCGACCGTGAGCACCGCGGCGAGGAGCGTCGCGGTCCGCCACGGCGCTGTGGCCGCAGGCGATGCGGCCCGGGGGTGGCAGCGGCGTGGCCGGGCAGCCAAGGATCTCCTACCAGTCGAGGGCACGCTGGACGAAGGATGCCATCTTGGCACGGGAGACGGCACGCGGCGGCTGGAAGGTGCCGTCACCGTAGCCCCGGGCGATCTCGGTCTCGGCAAGCGCGCCGATCGCCGCGGCATGGGAGCTGTCGGCGATGTCGTCGAAGGCCGGGGCGGCCTCCTCGTCGAGCTCGAGGCCGAGCTGGCGGGCGAGCAGGCTCGCCATCTCCCCTCGGGTGAGCTCGTCTTCCGGGCAGAAGGCGCGCTCCTGGCAGCCCTCGGTGATGCCGGCCTCGGCGGCGCCGCCGACGTACTCGGCGTACCAGCGGCTGGCCTCCACGTCGTCGAAGCCGTCGGTCAGCGCCTTGGGGATCGCCCAGCCGCGCACGACGAGGGTGACCGACTCCGCCCGGGTCACCGTGCGGTCGGGGCAGAAGCGGCCCTCGCCGCAGCCGCGGATGACCTCGTCGGCGGTCAGCCGTTGGATGTCCTCGGCGTGGGCGCCGCCGTCGACGTCGCAGAACGGCTGCTCCTCGCTCGGCTCGCAGGGCAGGGCGAAGTCGCCGCGCGCCTCGGCGTCGCGGAGGCTGAAGTAGGGGTTGATCCGCGGATCGCCGTAGGGGTCGGTGACGTCGTCGTCGTGGATCTCGAAGTGCAGGTGCGGGGCGCTCGCGACGGCGTTGCCCGACGAGCCGACGTAGCCGAGGTGCTCGCCGCGCTCGATGCGGCTGCCGCAGGTGATGCCGGGGGCGTAGGCCTCCGACGCTGGGCCGTCGTCCTCGCCGAGGTGGAGGTAGCGGTACGTCCGGCCGTCGTCGCCGTCGACGTAGGCGGCGTAGCCCCAGCTCGGCGGGCTGTCGAGCCCCCCGGTCCAACTGCCCCCGCAGCCCATGCCGGTGACGATGCGCACTGTGCCGCTGGTCGCGGCATGCACGGGCGTGCCGGCGTCGGCCATGATGTCGGTCGCGCCGTGCGCGCCGCGGCTGCGCGGGAAGCTGTAGTCGTCGGTGTAGGTGTAGGCCCCGTTGTGGTTCCTCGCGTCCTCGGGCAGCGGGAACGTGAGGTCGACGACCTGCTCGTAGTCCCCGTCGGTGTCGCCGTCGGTATCCCCCTCGGGGTCGTCGTCGGCCGACGCGATCCCGGACTGGCCGAGCATCGCCAAGGCGAGCAGTGCGAGCAGGATGCGTGCCGTTGAGCGATGCATAGGCTCAATATCCCATCGTCCGGGCGCGCTCGAGGAACGACGCCATCTGCTCCCGTGTCACCGACGCGTTGGGGCAGAAGCGCTCGGGCGCGCAGCCTCTCGTGATGCCCGAGGCGGCGAGGGCATCGATGTCGTGGGCGTGCGTGGACCCCGACCATACGTCGGTGAAGCCGCCTGGCTCCCCGTCCGGCAGGTCGAGGGCCCGGCTGAGGAACGAGGCCATCTCCGCGCGGCTCACCTCGCCGCGCGGGCAGTAGCGGCCCTCGCCGCACCCGACGGTGATGCCCGCGTCGGCGAGGGCGTAGATCGCCCCGCGGTGGGCATCGGTCTCGCTGACGTCGGTGAACGCCGTGCCATCGCCGTCGGGCAGGGACAGCGTCCGGCTGATGAGCGAGGCCATCTCCCGGCGGGTCACCGGCTGCTCGGGACAGTAGCGCCGCAGGTCGCAGCCCTCGGTGATGCCCGCCTCGGCGATCGCGTCGATGTCCGCGCCGTGGGCACCGCCGTAGTCGACGTCGAGGAACCGGACGTTGACGTCGCCGACGGCGTCGCTGACGTTGGCGCGGATCTCGGCGAGCCGGGGGTAGAGCTCGCTGCCGGGGCAGGCCGTCGCACCGACGTCGCGGTGGCCGACGAGGGTCGGGATGCGGGCGACGGAACCGGCGGGGTGGGAGTCCGAGCCGCCGCTGACGACGTCGATGACCGCCTCGGGGTCGATGCCGTGGAGGAGGGCCTTCCAGGCCACGACCTCCTCGACGGCGCGCAGGGCCTCGGCAGGCGGCGCGGCGGTGAGGTGGAAGTCGCCCATGACCGCCACCCCGAAGGAGCCGGTGTTGAACCCCCGGGCGTGCGCGCCGATGACGCCGCGCTCGAGCCCTCCGGCGCGCCCTTGGTAGATCGTGCCGTAGCGGTCGACGAGGACGTTGTAGCCGAGGTCGTCCCAGCCGAGCGTGCGGGTGTGGTACGCGTAGTGGCTGCGCACCAGCGCCGGCCCGTCGCCCGGACCGTAGGCGTTGGTGCCCGCGGTGTGGTGGAGCACGCCGAAGCGCACCTCCGAGGCGTAGCGCGGCTCGCCGTTGCGCCACGACTCGTCGGCGCCCCACGCCTGCCGGCTGACGATCGCCGGCCGGCTGCCCGCCGCCTGCGCCCTCGCCCCGTCGCCCAGCGCGGCGCGGACGCTCGCCTCGAGGCGGGCGCCCCACGACGCCGACAGCCCGCTCGAGTCGAGCAGCTCGACGGAGAGCTCGGCGGGATCGGCGCCGTCGGGCAGGCGGGTCTGCAACCACGCGGCCTCCCGGACGTAGACGGGCTCGGTCATCGTCCGCCATGCCGCCCCGCCCTCGCCCGCGTCGGGGGCGACGTCGTCGTCGGCGATGCTCTCGGCGGTGAACCAGCGCGTCCAGGTCTCGCCGTCGGCGGAGGTCCGTACCTCGACGTCGATGCCGTCGGGGTGGTCGAAGCCGACGGTGTCGAAGGGCATCGGCGTGCGCACCGGCGCCGTCTCGACCGCCCCCGCCCCGCCGGCGAGGGCCTCGGCGGCCGCGGGCAGCCCGTCGAGGCGCTCGGCGCGCGTCTCGTGGACGGGGGACCCCGCGCCAGCGGTCAGGGGCAGCAGCACACTCGCGACGAGGACGAGCGCGGCGAGCGCGACGGTGCGGGCAAGGAGGCGTCGCCCCGGGCGTGCGGCCATCGTCTCCATGAGGCGGTCTCCCTCGGCGTGGGCGCCGGGCATGGTCGCCGTGGCCCTCGGCTGTTCATCGGCGGCACCGCGGCGAGCCTTAAGAGTCCAACGGCGGCGCGGCGCCTTCGTGACCTCGGTGTTTGCCCAGCCCGCCCGAGTCTTGCGGGATTCGAGCCCTGCCGACCCGTCC
>JAWODX010000097.1:0-5667 GCA_046483085.1 Planctomycetota bacterium | reverse complement strand
TCCTGGCCGGCGACACCGCCTACATCGCCGAGACCGACTCGCCGGACCGCAGCGGCTACCTCTGGGAATGCCGCGGCGTCGTGGGAGGGGAAGAGGGGCAGGGCGCATAACGACTGCACGTGCCCGAGCAGGGCATCCGCAGGCAAAGGCGAGAGGCGGGGCGCGGTTCGCAGTCTCCCGCGCCCACACCTTTTTCTCAAGAACGTCCCGGCCGCGCCGGTCAGCGCCGCCGCCGCTTCCTCGTCGCCAGCATCGCCAGGCCGAGCAGGCCGAGTCCGGCCGGCTCGGGGACGGGGATCTCCTCGATCTCGTACTCGATCTTGGTGGCGGCCAGGTACGAGAACCGGCCGAGCCCCTTGAGCTGGAGTTCGATCTCGCCCTGTGCGTTCGGCCACATGTCGAGGGAGAGTGTCTTGTGGTCGCTGTGGGCGTCGGTGTGGCCGTCGTAGTCTTGCCAGCCGGTGTCGCCGCCGCCGACCAGCTTCCACTGCTGATCGGCGCCGGCTCCCTCGTCGGTGGACGCGATCTCGAAGTTGTACAGTTGGCCGAGCTCCAGGTCCGCGAAGGTCACCGTGCTCGTGGCGTAGTCGTCGTCTTTGTAGCCGTCCGAGACCGCGGCATCGACGCACCAGTTGGGGTACGCCGGCGGCGCCGCAGTCCACGCGCGCCCGCGCACCATGTCGAACTCGGTCATGCCGGTGATGTCGATCCCGGTGTCCGCACCGGTCGAGTCGACCAGGTCATTCTTGCTGGCGGGGGGAGGCAGCAGGCCGTCCGCCAATACGTTCCACGTCGCCGGGTTGCCGTCCCGGAGCCCGCTGGCCGACCCTGCTCGTGTGCCGAAGTCCACGTACACCGTCGTCAGGTCGGCCCGGGCGGCGCCGGTGAGGGCGATCGCCAGAGCCACAGCTACCACACTCAGACCAAACAAACGCTTAGAGGCTATCTCAATAGTCGGTGGGGCAGGCATTCTTGCCTGCCAGGCGGCGGACAGGAATGTCCGCCCCACCTTTTGAGACAGATAGTTACTCATCGCCGGCCTCCTTTCATCCCTCCCGGTTTTATTTCCGAACATCCACCCGCTCGCTTCCGATGTCGTCTTTCGCATCGCGTCACGCTCCTTCATGCATGCGGCGCGAATCTCGCCGTCTTCACCGCCGCCGCCGGGGCACGGCCAGCATCGCCGGGCCGGGCAGGCCGAGGGACGCGGGGCCTGCCCCGGCGGAACCGGAGCGGGGACGGCTCATCTAGGCCACCCGCCGCTTCCGCAGCAGGACGCCCGCCCCGAACAACAGCAGCCCGGCGAAACCGGGTTCGGGGATGGGCTGCACGGCGAACGGCGTCAGCAGGCCGCCGCCGTCGAGCGTGTACGTCTGCTCGTTCAGGGCGGGGTTCTCTTCGGGGAAGTAGAAGACGAGCTGGCCGCCGGGGACGCGGAGCTGGTCGGACGTCAGCCCGGGCGTGGCCTCGAGGTTCGAGACGAGCCCGTTGATCTGGCTCAGGCCGCTGCCCGAGTTGAACGTCCACGAGTCCGGGTCCGTCTTGAACAGGGCGCAATCGAGGTCCTCGACGGTGATGAGCGAGCCGAGGGTGGTCATGCTGAGCACGCCGTCCTTGGCGTCGCCGCCGATGCCGTCGAGGTTCATCGACCCGGCCACGGTGATGTCGCCCCTGGCGGTCAGGGTCACGTCGCCGCCGGCGCCTTTGCCGGTGTAGCAGGCGCTGTCGATGTCGCCGTTGATCTGGACGGTGCCGTTGTTGCTGGTGACCGAGATGGGCCCGCCGTCCTTGCTGTTCCCGGTGACCCCGTTGTCGTTCCCGAATGTCAGGAGCCCGGCGAGGGCCACACTGCCGTCCGCCTCGACCTCGATGCCGACAGTCCGGGAGCCGCCGAACCAGGCACCACACCGGACGTCCAGGTCGCCGCCGATGCTGACCGCGCCGCTGGTGCCCAGCGTGATCGAGCTGAGGCCCCTGTCCTTGCATCGGGCCCAGATGCCGCCGGGCATGGTGATGCCGCCGGCCCCGATGTCCTCGATCTTCACCGTCTGCCCGGCGCGGTCCCTCCCGGCGTTGATGCTGGTGTCCGCGTGCCATTCATACCCGGGGTTGCTGTGCTCGGGCACGGTGCCGGTGAAGAGGACCTGGTGATAGTCGCTGATCGTCAGGTTCATGTTGGGGCTGCCGCCCGCGTAGTTGTCGAGCGAACCGAGGGTGAACGACCCGCCGGCGATGGCTCCGCCGCCGGTGAGCGACACGTCGCCGCCCGTGCCCCGGTGCCAGTTGACGATCTTCTCGACGTCGAACGAACCGGTCTGCGAGACGGTCATCCCGTCGCCCTCATCCTGCCGCAGTTCGATTTCATCCACGGAGATGTTGCGGACGTTCTGGATGGTGAGCCGGCCGACGTCGTCGTTGTAGTTGCTCGTGCCGGACTGGAACTTCCCGCCGCCGGTCATGTCCTTGCCGCCGAGATCGAACGTGACAGGCGGAGTCGTCGTATTGCTGCCGCCCGAGCAGAGCAGGTTCTTGCCGTTGAAGTCGAACCCGTCGGCGGGCGAATAGGTGACCGTCGTACCGTCCCACGTCGGCACCAGGGTGGCCCCGCCCGTCCCCGTCAGCGTCCTGCCCTGCGGGTGGGCGCCGTCAAACCAGTCCTGGTCGACATCGAGCTGGAACGGGGCCGCCGAGACCGAGCCCGCCGCCACCATACCCAGAACCACAAACACCACGCCCAACATACGCGCCTTCATCGCAACGCTCCTTTCGCTTCTCCCCGTTTCGCTTTTCGCCATTCGACCAACTGAGTCCGACTTCGCCATCTGCATCTCGTCATCCTCCTTGTCAAGAAAACCAGTTGCCGGATCCGTCGTCCGGGCCGCTTGCGGCGGGCCGGGGCCGGCCGCGCGGCCCGTCGCGCGGTCTCCTGGCCGGGCCGGCCCGGGCCTCATGGCACCGGGCGCATACCGTCCTCCTGCGATCTGTCATGTGCGCCTCCTTTCCGACAAGATCGTCTGTTTGCCCCATGTCACCTGCGGCTCAGGTTCCTCTTTCCGTTCGCCGTAAGGAGCGCCTCCCGGCGCCGCGTTCGGTCACGCGGCGAGTCCGGCGGCCGCTCCCGGATGTTCCGACCGGTGAAACGGCACGCGCTCCTCGCGAGCATTCGTTGCCGGCCACGGCGTTCCCGCAGCGACTCGGCTCAGGCCGCCGGGTCCTCGCGCCATGCGCCCCCTGCATGCCCGCGCCGGATCTGCGGCCGAGGCCGGCACCGGCGCGCAACAGGCATGCGGCGCCCGCGCGCTCTGCGGTCAGCCACGTGGGCCGTGATGCGCTCTACGTCTTATGCAGCGGCGTCGCGTCTCGCCTGCTCCACGGTCTCTGCGGAGACCGTGCTCTGGCAGTCGGGACAATGCCACAGTTCCACGGGCGGCAGGCGGCCGAGCCGCTGCACCGAGTGGAACCGCGCCCGTTCGTGGCTGCACGTCTCTCTGGGCGCCATAAGCGTCTCCTTCCTCCGCTTCTTCTCCGGGCCGGACACCATGCCCGGCCCCTCCTCGACCATCCGGCGGGGACCCGACTCCCCGCCGGCGCATCTCATCAGACCGGCCGGACGCCCCGCCCGGCCGTCGGTCGGCTCGTGCACCTTGTCGCAGCGCGCCGCGCGCGCTCGCATGGCGGACCCGTCACCATCGCCGGTGCACGGCGAGGGCACGGTTCCCGCACCGACGAGACGCCGCAGCGGCCCGCCGCGTCCCCGCGCTGCACGGGGCTCGGCACGGCGGCGCCCGGCCTGCGACGGAGGCCGACGCCGGCGCGTACAACACACATGGAGAGCCCGCACACCGACCCCACGGACTGTCGGGGGCGCGAATTCGCCGGCCGGTCCGGCGGGGCGCGCGCTGCGCGCTCTCCCGGTTCATAAGGCAGCAAGCTGCGTGCCGAACTTCGGGAGAAAGCACGACGGATACCGTCACAGGCTGGTACGCAGCGACTTAGGTCTTCCGGCGAGGAGCAACGACCCGACCCGCCGGGCCGGCATGATGCGCCAGGGCAACAGTCGGGGCTGCGCCGGTTGCTTCATCGCAACATGCCGGCACCCGCGCCGAATCGCCGCCCCACGGCCCCACGCATCGAGGGCCGCTCGCATGTCTTGCGGGCGGCGGGGAAACAGGTAGAATGGACTGCACAGCCCCGAGCAGAACATGTCCTGACGAGAGGCCCCGCCATTCCGGCCGGGGCGCCGAAGCCGCGACAGGCGCCCGCAACCGGGCTGCCGTGGAGAGGTAGAGCAATGCGCGCATTGACCCTGTTCGCCGCCCTGGTGGCCGCGCTCGTCGGCGCCGCGCACGCGGCTGATTCCGCCCTCCCGGAGTTCGAGGTCAAGCGGCGGGGGCCGTTCGAGTTCGCCCGGAGGCCGACGCTGACGCGCGACGGCGACCGGGTCACGATCCGGTTCAAGACGAGGGCGTACTGCGACGTGACCGTCGCGATTGAAGATGCCGACGGCAGGATCGTCCGCCACCTCGCCGCCGGGGTGCTCGGCGAGAACGCTCCGGAACCGTTCCGGCGGAATTCACTGGACCAGGCCGTTGTCTGGGACGGCAAGGACGACCGGGGGGTTTACATCGACGAGGCGGACGCGCTGGCCGTGCGCGTGTCGCTGGGCCTCCGGCCGCGGTTCGAGCGGAACCTGCTCTGGGAGCCGAAGCGGCGGGTCGGCCGGAACAACACGATCGCCGTCCCCGCGCCCGAGGGGGTGTACGTCTACGAGGGGGAGGTGGTGGACAGTCTGCGCCTGTTCGACCACGACGGGAACTACGTCCGGACGGTCTACCCGTTCCCGGCGGACAAGCTCGCGTCGTTCAAGGATTTGCACTGGCGCACGTTCCCGCAGGACGGCGCGCGGCTCCCGATGAAGGAGGGATTTCACCAGGCGACGCTCCTGAGCTCGGGCAAGAACGCGGGCTACAGCGAGCGATTCGGCGGCGGGATCGACGTGCATAACAACCACCACGGCTCGGTCCGGGGCCACGCGGCGACCGCCGTCACCGTGCGGAACGGCAAGGCGGTCCTGGCCCAGTACAAGGTGAACGCGTTCCGGTCGGACGGCTCGTCGCTGGGCCCGCCGATGGCGGGCGCGAAAACCTGGTTCCCGGCGAAGACGAAGCGGTGGGGCGCCGACCGCGTCTTTCCCCGGAGCGCCGCCCTCAGCCCGGACGGGAAGCGGCTCTATCTGACGGGCTACGTCTGGTGCTACGGCGGCGGGGATTACGGCAGCCGGTACGAGTGGCTGCACGCGGTCGTGGCGCTCGACCTGGAGAAGGGGGACGACGCCCGGGCCTTCGCCGGGAGCCTCACGCTGCGAGAGCGGGGATCAGGCGCCGATCAATTGTATGTGCCCTCCTCGGTCGATTGCGACGCGGCCGGGCGGGTCTACGTCTCCGACTACCTGAACGACCGGGTCCAGGTGTTCAAGCCGGACGGCGAACTGGTCAAGTCGATCCGGGTCAGCCGGCCGGCCCGGGTCGCCGTCCACCAGCGGACCGGGCACGTCTACGTGTTCTCCTGGCACCTCACGACGCGGCACCACCGGAAACTCAACCAGGTGCCGGCGCGGCTGGTGCACTTCGGCCCGGCGGACGATCCCCGCCGGATCGCCGCCTATCC
>JAWODX010000304.1:0-5489 GCA_046483085.1 Planctomycetota bacterium | reverse complement strand
GCGGCCCGGGCGCTCATACGGTCCGGGCAGCCGCAGTACTGGTTGCTCGTGCCGTGGGCACCGGGGGCGCGGCCCTCGGCCTGGGCCTTGAGCGTGGCGAGCTGGGCCGGGCGGCTGATCCCCTTCTCGACGGCGTGGAACCAGTACCAGGGCCCGCGCCAGTGGAAGACGATCAGGCCGAGCCGTTCGGCGTGCTCGGCCGCCTTCGGCCGCATGGCCCCGCCGGTCCACTGGAAGTCGTTCTCGGCGAACAGGAAGCCGAAGTTCTCGGCGTGCTCGGGCCACCGCCGCTCGCTCTCCGGCGAATACGTGACCAGGACGCAGTAGTTCCCGTGCCGCCGGTTGGCCGAGGCGAAGAGCTCGGGGAAGAACCGCCGGTACTTCCCGGCCGCCGACCGGATCCCCCACGCCGGATCGACCGGGTAGAGGATCAGCCGGAAGCTCGCGCGGCTCGGCATCGACTCGGTCAGGCGCGTCAGGCCGAGGGTGAACGTAATCGAGAGCCCGTCGTCACCTGCCTGCACGAGGAAAACGCGCGGCTCGTGGACGGGGTACGCCATGGCGATGGCGGCATCCTCGCCGGCCACGACCGTGGACGGCACCTTGTTCACCGGCAGGCCGGACCGGGCCGGGTCTCGCCCTTTCCTCGGGCCGACCCGATCGAGATAGAGCAGGTCGCGCTCGGACGACGGATACCGCCGGCCTTTTTCAATCGTCGCGGAGCGGAAGGCCGTGTTCTCCCATCGCCAGCCGACCAGATCGACGGGCAGCGTGAACCGGAGGCGTACCGCCCGGTCCCGCCCGGTCAGGTCGCGCAGCTCACCGGCGACCTCGACGAACGACCCGCCGCGGACCGTCGCCGCCAGCTCCAACGCCAGCTCGCGCGACCCGCCCGCGACCTGCACCGCGTGGCCCTTCGCCGAGACGTCGGCGATGATCGGCCGCCAGCCGGTGCTCTTGCCGTCCGGCCGAAGGATCTCCTCCACGGAGAACAGCGGGCGCTCCTGAAGGCCCAGCTCCGTGTCGCCGACGGCGACCCGTCGGACCGAGCCGTCGGGCGCGAGCCGAATCGACAGGCCGTCGTCCGTGGTCACCGTCAGGCGTCGGCCGCCGACCGCGCGCTCTCCGGCGGGCTGCTCGTCCGGTCCCGCCGTACAGCCGATCAACAACCCGCACAGACCGACCGCCACCAAAACGTCAGATGATCTCATGCTCATGCGTCGCTCCTCGAATCCGGGGTCCGGTTCGCCCACACCCGACCGGGGCGGGCCGGGGTCCGCGCCCCTTCCTCCAGGGGCCGGTCAGCGCCTCCCCACCGCACGGTCGGCCACATCCCGCAGGGCCACGGTCTCCGTCGCCGCATAGCCGAGCCGGACGCCGAGCAGCCGATGGTTGCCGGGGTCGGCGATGAAGAGCCGGCGGTCGGTGTGGATGGCGACATAGGGCGCGTAGAAGAGGGCGACCTCGTCGCCGCCCAATGACCTCGGCGTCGGCGGCCCGCCGGCCTTCACCAGCGGCATCCCGTCGTCGACATTGCCGTACGTGCCCACCCGCAGGATGAGGTTCCCCGCCGAGTCGAGCACGGCGACGCTGCAGTGCTCGACCTCGGGGGCGAACGACCGGGCGAAGTAGTCGAGGTCGAACCGCGAGTTCGAGCAGTCGCAGCCGAACCCGTCGGTCTTGCTGTGTCGGCCGTGATAACCGACCCCGCCGTAGAACCACTCGGCCCGCTCGACCCACGCCCGGCCGAGCCGCGCGCCGCCCCTCCCGATGATGTCGTGCGGCCGGTCGGGCCGGAGCTCCTTGGTCAGCGGGACCGGCACCATCTTGCCGTGCGTGGCGTAGACCTTCGCCCGGCCGGGCCGGACCTTGACCAGCGTGTCGGTCGCCTCGTTGTAGTAGGGCTTCCCGCCCAGCACGCGGTGGGCCATCGCCATCGCGTACACGCTGCGGTCCCTGTCGATGCCGACCCCGTGCATGAACGCGATCCCGGGGAACGCATCCTCGTGGACCGCCTTTCCGCGCCGGTCGAAGATCAGCACGAGGCCCGCCGTTGCGCGCCCGGGGTAGAGGTCGAACGCGTAGCCGCCCTTGTCGCCGAAGAGCTCCTTGGCGGCCTCCCGCATGCGCTGGGTCTCCTGGCCGCCGTGGATGCCGACGACGACGTCGCCGCGGGCGTTGACCATCATGCCGCCGTGGTGATTGTATCGGCGGCAGGGGATGCGGAGGCTGGAGAGGACGTTCGCCCGCTTCCCTTTGCTGCCCGCGAAGCCGACGCCCTTGCGGTCCTCGCCATAGTCGAACGGGATTTCACGCCAGGTCTTCGGGTCGTAGCGCGCGATGTCCCGCAGCGCGCGCAGGTAGATCCGTCCCTGCTGATCGAATGCGATGTCCTCGGCGTCGAACGGGAGGGAAAGGCGTCGGATCGAGCCGCTGGCCGGGTCGATCTCGAGCAGGTCGGTGGTCGATTTCCCCACGCCGGCGTCGGCCTCCGCCAGGTACACCTTGTCATCGGTCGGGTTGGCGTAGAGCCGCTGGCGCAGGTACTGCGGCGGCTCCAGGCGGCCGATGGCGCGGTCGGCGGCCCGGCCGAAGTCCTTCGTAATCTGCAGCGTGCCGTCCCGCAGGGTGATGACCTGGACGCCCGCCCGTTTCCACGGTCGGTAGCGGGCGGGGCGACCCGCCACCATCCACACCGTCGGGGGGTCCGTCCACGTGTCGATCTCGAACCCGTGCCTCGGCGTGCCGCTGCCCTCGGGCAGGTCGTACGCCGCGACTCTTTTCGGGTCGTCGAACGAGCCGAATACGAACAGCCGGGGCGGGACGGCCCACTTCTCCTGCAGGCCGCGCTTCCGGTGGAACGTGACGGGCTTCGCAGCGATCAGCCAGGAGAGGACGTAGATCCGCCCGGTCTTGTCATCGACGGCGACCTCGGCGGGTTTCGGCACGTCGATCTGCTTGAGGAACTTGCCCGCCGGGCTGAAGACCTGCACGCGGTCGTTCAGGTTGTCGGCGACGTAGACGCGGCCCGCTCCGTCGCAGGCAAGGCCGGACGGCACGCGGAACTCACCCGGCTTCGTGCCTCCCGCGCTCTCCTTCTCGATGTTCCCGGCAAAGGGCTGGACGGCTCCGCCGCCGTCGAATCGGACGCGGCCGACGCCGTTCAGCCAGCCCTCGTGGACGCCGCCCGTGCCGTAGTGCTCCGACCAGGAGTAGGCGGCCGTGTAAAGCCACTTCGCGTCGGGGCTGAACGCGAGGGTCGCCGGCCCCACGTCGATCTCGTCCCCGCCCCCGCGCCAGCCGCGGTCGCCCCGGACAATCCGGACCCCGCTCCGAGCGCCCCGGAGAGAGGTCCCCCCACTTGACCCGTCGGTGCCGAATCGATTGAGATAGACATAGGCGAGCGCGATCACCTTCCCATGCACGGCCATCCCGGTCGCCGGGTCCGGCATGCTGTGCTTCAGGCCGCCGCCCATCGTCTCGTAGAACTTCGAGTGGGTGCCCGAGCTGAGCAGGGTGCACTGCCGGTGGCCCCGCTTGCGCGGCAGCCGCTTCCCGTCCTGCGGAAAGGCGTACCACTTCAGTTCCTCGATGGTCTTGACCTTGTCCGCCGGGAAGGGGTAGACGGTGCGAACGTAGTGGCCGTCGTGGCCGAAGAGCTGGAGCGTGGACACCCCGCCGCCCGGATCGAATACGTAGACGCCCTCGGGCGCGGCGGCGAGCAGCGGGTTCCGCCGGCCCCACCGCTTGACCGGCGACCAGAACAGCGTCCGCTCGAACCGGGCCCGGAGACCGAGCGAGACGCGGACCGTCACCTGATCCTTTTCGTCGACGTACTTCCCCTGGTCGTCCTTGCCGTCCCAGACGAGCGTCTGCTCGAGCGAGTTCTTCTGGAACGGTTCCGGCGCGTTCGGGCCGAGCACGCCGCACGCCAGGTGGCGAATGATCCGGCCCCGAGGCTTTTCAATGGCGACGGTGGCGTCGCAGAACGCCCTTGTCTTGAACCGGATCGTCACCCGGTCGCCGTCGCGCGCCAGGGTCGGCTTCTCGGCGAACTCGAACGGCTGACGACGCTTGACTTCGAACTCGCGCCGATCCGGGGCTGCGCCGCAGACAGCGGTCGCCACAAGGAGAACCAACAGAGAAGAAGCGCCTGGTCGGGTCATACGAGCCTCTTACTGAACGGTGACGGTGCGGGGCGCCTCGGTGGTCTGATCGGTCCGCACCGTGACGATGCGCGGGGCCCGCCCGTCGCCCACGGAAACTCGCTGGGCGGCGCCGGCGATTCACATCCAGCCCCCAGGCCGGCCGTCGGCCCGGCCGCCAGGACGTGAACACATCGCAGCGGATTCATCCGCATGCTTCCACCGGCTCCGTTGGCACTCGTCGAGGACGCCGCACGGCTCCGCCCAGTTGCTCGGATCAGACACCACCTGCCACGCGAGTCGCTGCAGCGCAGCGGCCGCGGCGCCGGGCAGGTCGACGAGCACATCGTCGCGCACGACGATCCGCGACGGCACGCCCTCGGGCGACGCGTCGGTCAGCGCGGCGTAGAACACACAGGCGGCGAGGTACGTTCCCGCGGGCGCGGCGTGGGAGCCGTCGGGCGCGTAGAGGTCGGCCCCGGGCACCTCGGCGAGCGCGCGATGCCACGCCCTGGACACGGGCACGAGGCGCAAGCCGTGTTCCGCAGCCAGGCGCCCGAAGGCGTCGTCGATCCCCGCCTGGTCCTCGGGCTTCCCCTGCTGCGACCACGTCACGTAGAGCATCACGTCGGCGCCCGACCGGTCGAGGTGCGGCGCGAGGCGGTCGTAGGCCGACGCCAGCTCGCGGGAGCCGGGGAACGGATGCGTCTGCTGCTGAAGGACGACGACGTCCCAATCGTGGTATCGGATGGTCTGGCAGGTACCGGGCTCGCCGGCGTGCCAGTCGAGGGACTTGCCGCCCGGGGTGATCATGTGAACATCGCAGGCCCCGGGTCCTTCGGTGTGCTCGATCATTGCCTTGAGCTGGAAGGGGAGGCTGTTGGCGTACGTGTGGCTGTTTCCGACGAAAAGGACTCTCATTGCTCCGGGACGTCCTTGAGCTCGACTTTGCGCGTAGCGCGGTAGGCCAGTTTTACGCTCAGGATGCGATAGTTGCCGTAGTCGGCAATGAAGAGCCGGCGGTCGGTGTGGGCGGCGAGGTACGACGGATGGCAGAGCGCGACCTCGTCGCCGCCCACGGGCCGCGGGGTCTCCGGTCCGCCGGTCTTGATCAGTGGGACCCCGTCGTCCACGTTCCCGTACTTGCCCATCCGGAGGATCAGGTTGCCGTTCGTGTCGAGCACGGCGACGCGGAAGCGGTTCAGCTCGGTCGCGAACGACCGCGCGAACAGGTCGAGTGCGAACCGGGCGTTCCAGCAGGCGCACCCGCCGCCGCCCTTCGACGAGTTGAACCCGCCGTACCCCACCCCGCCGTAGAGCCACTCGGCGCCGTCGACCCACGCG
>JAWODX010000281.1:0-5617 GCA_046483085.1 Planctomycetota bacterium | reverse complement strand
GGCCCTGGGTACTCAACGCAACGCCGGATCGCGGCTGGAAGCCGCTCCCACGAGGCCTCGCATCGCGGTCGAACTCGCAGGCCTGGCCGATCACGATCGGCCCGGCGCCGAGGATCAGTACGCTCTGGATGTCGTTACGCTTGGGCATGGGGAGGGGGCTCCGGAATCGGATTCGTATGCGACGGGAGGCGGCGGTTCAGAAAAACCTGTAGCCAGATATTACTTCTCGAATGGGGCCCCTAGCGGGTTTTGGGCCCCACGGGGGTGCGGCGGCACGGGGGCCGCGGTCCTGAGTTTCGTCTGTCATGTAAAATCCCATATGCAAAAACTACCGCAATGGGCGGCTGAAAGGAAAGACTTTTCTTGCGGTTTTTTCGGGGCGTCAGCGCTCTTGGCGGCGCTCTCTGGGATGGCACTTGCGATGGGTGGCGCGCAGGTCGGTGATGGTGAGTTTGGCGTAATGTTTGAGGGTTTCGAGGGACTCGTGGCCGAGGAGGTCCTTGACGTGGTACATGTTGGCGCCGGAGCGGAGGAGTTCGGTGGTGCAGGAGCGGCGGAAGGTGTGCGGGGTGACGTTGACGCTGATGCCGACGGCGTCGGCGTATTTGCGCAGGAGCCGGCGGAAGACGTGATACGGGAGCCGCTTGCCCTGGGTGTCGAGGAACAAGGCTTCCCGGTCGTCCTCCGCGGGGCCGTCTTCGCCCGTCGGCCCGCACCGCGCCAGGAACGGGCGCACGGCGGTGAGATAGCTCTCGGTGTGGCGCAGGGCGGTCTTGCCGATCGGGACGGCGCGCTCCTTGCGGCCCTTGCCGTAGACAACGGCCGTGGCGTTCTTGAGGTCGATGCGGGCGACGTCGAGCGCGAGCAGCTCGCCGACGCGGATGCCGGTGGAGTAGAGCAGTTCGAGCATGGCGCGGTCGCGGTAGCCGGTGGTGGAGTCGGTCCGGATCGAGCGCAGGAGCTTGCGGACCTGGTCATGGGTCATGACGCTGGTCGGGAGGAGCCGGGGCTCCTTGACATACTCGAGCGAGGCGGCGAGGGCGGAGGGGATGAGGCCCTCGGCGGCGAGATGGTTGAGGAACCCGCGCACGTTCTCGATCTTTTTGTTGATGCTTTTTGGTTTTAGCGGCAGGCCGCGGGTGGTGCGGCGCTCCTGGAGGTGCGTGAGCCAGGCGGCGAGATGGGCGCGGCGGAGCTGGTCGGGGCCGGCGATGCGGTGCCCGGCCAGCCAGTCGAGGAAGGCGGTCACGTTGTAGCGGATCGCGCGCAAGGTGTAGGCGCTGAGGTTGAGGCCGCGTCCGCGCTCGATGTAGTCGGCTAGATGCTGTCTCATTGGCCGGGCCTCGATTCGGCGTGCATGGCCCTGATGTCCGTTATCGTGAGGCGCAGATACTGCGCCAGGTGGCGCATGGTGGCGTGACCGAGGAGCATCTGGATCTGCACGGGATGCGCGCCGTTTCGGAGCATGTGCGTGGCGCAGGCGCGGCGCAGACTGTGCGGGGTGATCGCGACGGAGAGCTCCGCCCGGCGGCCATGCTCACTGAGCATCTTGCTGATGCTCTGGCCGCCGAACGGCCTGCCGCGGACGCCGATCCAGAGGGTGTCGAGGGCGGCGGCGTCCGGGTCGCGTTTCAGCAGCGCGGGGCGGGCGTCGTCGACGTAGCGGCGGAGCCAGGCGCAGGCTTCCTCGCCGAGGGGCAGCATGCGTTCGCGGCTGCCCTTGCCCAGGACGCGCAGGGAGCGCTGCAGGAAGTCGGGGTCGCGCAGGGTGAGCCGGGCGAGTTCCTCGCGGCGGAGCGCGCAGCAGTAGCCGACTTCCATGATCGCCCGGTCGCGGATGCCGACGGGGGTGGCGACGGACGGCTGCGCGAGCAGCCGCCGGAGCTCGGTCTCGTCGGGGACGGGCAGGAGCTTGCGCTCGTGTTTCGGGGTCTTGAGCGCGGCGGCGGGGTTGTCGAAGAGCATGCCTTCGGCCTCCATCCAGTTGAAGAGGTTGCGGACCGCCCGCAGGAACACTTCCACCGTCGCGTCGGCCAGGTCGCTTTCGACCAGCTCGAGCCGCCAGGCGGCGAGATCGTCGCGGGCGCAGTCCTGGAACCGGGCGACGGACCGGGCGGCCAGAAAGGCAGCGAAGAGCTTGAGCGGATAGCGGTAGGTGGCGATGGTCTTCGGGCTGTACCGGCGGCGCTTGAGCGCCTTGAGGTATGTTTCTACGACCGTATATCTATGACCACTCTCAACACACATAACTCTATTCCTTCCGTCAAAAACCGTTTCTTCTTTCTTTAGTCGTTGCCTTTCAATGACTTTACCCTTTTGGCGGCCACCCTAAAACCGCCCTAAAACCGGGCTAAAACCGCCCCAAAACCACCCTAAAACCGAAGCGCTCACGCTTCGGCATCGGGTTCTTCGAGCCCGAGCATGAACCGCGAGCCGTCCTTGCCCTGGCCGTCGTAGAGCAGGCGGTAGCGATAGGTGTTGTTGACCCGGTCGCTCTCGACGGACACGTATTCGAACTCGGCGAGTTCCTTGAGATGGATGTGAACGCGGTAGTTGCTCCACCCGGTGAACTCGCGGATCTCGCGCCGCGTGAAGGCCACGCGGCGCATATCGCCCGGGTCGTCCGCCTCGTCGCCGAGGCGTTCGCCGACCATCTTCTCGAGCTCCAGCAGCAGGTTGCGGCTGGGGCGGCTGAGTTCGTCCAGGGAATGGCCGAGGATCTCGTGCGCGAGCCGGTTGGCGAGCTTGACGTCCTCGGCGTCGACCTCGATGTATTCGAGGCTCTCGCCGCCGCGCCGGTCGGTCCGGACGGGCTTTTGCATCTGGCGCAGGAAGGCGACGGCCCGGATGAGGGCGAGGTATTTGGGCTGGTCGCGGCGGCCCTGCAGGCGGTCGTCGCCGTAGCTCAGCTCGCCGTGGATCGGGTTGACGATCGAGAGCGGCTTCAGGAGCCGCTGGAAGTCGCGGTGCCGCTTCAGGGTGTCGTCGACCGCCCGGCTGGTGAAGAGGCCGTCGAGCCCCTCCCGGCAGCGCTGAAAGGCCAGGATCGCGCGCGTCTGCTCGCGCGACTCGTCCACGGCCGTGACGATGAAGCGCGACTTCGTTTCCGGGTCGATCTCGGGGTTGGTGGTGGTCATCAGTATGTCGGTCGGACCCTCGACGCGGTTGGTCATGGTGGTGATGCGCCCGGAGGCGGGGTCCTTCATGGCCGCCTCGACGACCAGCTCGCCGGCGCTGATGAGGTTGCGGATGGCGTAGCTGGCGTCCTCGGCCCCGGCCCCCTCTTCAAGCGCGAGGACCTTGTGCTTGAGGCTCATGCGGTCCTTGTAGAACAGGGCCTTGCCCGAGAGACTGGTGAGTTTGACGAGATCCTCGGGCGGGACGAAGCCGCAGACGGAGTCCTGCAGGGCGGTCTTGCCGGCGCCGGAGCTCGAGAGGATCAGCACGCAGAGGGGTTCGGACATCTTGCGGCTGGTCACGGCCAGATAGCAGAGGAGCTTGTTGGCCTCCTCGCCGACGAGCCCGCAGGTCTCGAAGTCGGCGAGGATGGCGTCGAACAGATCCGGCCGCTTGCCGAACTCGACGGCCGCTTCTTTCTCTTTAGCCGTCAACGCCGGCGCGGCGGCCTGGTCGGTCTCGGCGGTCTCGCGGACGGCCTCGCAGCGCTTGACGAGCTTGGTTATGTCGGCCTCGACGATCTCGGGCGTCTCCTCGAACAGCCGGCAGAGGTCCTGGGAGAGGCTCCGGCGCGAGCGGGCCGAGTACAGGTCGAGCGTGTCGATATGCAGCCGCCCGGCGTGCTCCACGCGGACGGTCGCCTTGAGTTTGCGGCGGCCCTTGTCCAACCCCATAAGCCGGTAGTGCCGCCGGCCGCATGAGACGCTGAAGCTGCCGTCGGCCTCCAGCGTCTGCGAAGGCTCCCGGGGCGTCTCCCTCCGACCTTCGCCCCGCGAAGCGTCCGCAGCGCTTCCGGGATCGCCGCCGCCTGGCCCGCGGGGCGGCTGATCGAAGGTCTCGGGGAGCACGCCCCGTTCGCACAGTACAAGTTCGGCCAGCTTCTCCTTGCCGAAGGCGGCCAGGAAGCTGTTCGGATCGTGATCGTCGGGCAGCACCCGCAGCGCGACGCCCAGCGGCGGTGTCTGCCCGTCGCCGGGTTCGATGCCGGTGTGGGTCGTGACGCGCCGTTTGATCTTGTCATAGCCCTCGGCCCCGGCCTTGTCGCCGTCCAGCATCAGGATCACGCGTCCGACCCCGTGGCGCCGCATATCGTCGATCTCGCCGTCGTGCAGGCCGTTCGTCCCCTGGAGCGCCACGACGTTGGGGAACCCGGCGGCCTCGACGCTGAGCGCGTCGATCACCGACTCGACCGCGACGATCTCCGGGTATGTCTTCACCACCGGCGCGTTCCACAGCCCGGTATGCCGCTTCGGCAGGAACACATGCCGCTTGGCACCGCCGCCGACATGGCGGCCGTAGAGCGTGACGATGTTGCCGTCCACGTCCGTGACCGGGAAGACGACGCAGCCGGCGAAGTGTTCCCGGCCCGACTTCGACAGCACGCCCAGGGCCCGCAGCTCGTCGAGCACCGGGCCCGACCGCGGCAGGATCTCGTGCAGCCGGCCGTTGGCGTAGCCGGCGCGATGCGCCGCGAGCTGCTCGGCGTCGTCGAGCCCGCGGCGCTTGAGATACTCGAGCGCCTCCGGGCTCTCCGGCAGGTTCTTCTCGTAGATCGCCGCGACCCGTTCCAGCAGGGCGGCCGCGCGCTCGGGAGCGACAGCGGGTTGCGTCTCCGCCTCCGCCCGACGGGGCGCGGATTTCTTGTTTTTAGCCGCGCTTGCGGCGGGGATTGCGGCCCCGTTCGAGGCGAGCAGTTTCTCCGCCGCGTCCTTGAACTCGAGGCCGTCGAGCTTCATCACCAGATCGATCACGCTCCCCCCGGCATCGCAGCCCAGGCAGTGGAAGAGGTTCTTGCCCGGCGTGACCACGAACGACGGCTTTTTATCGTCGTGGAACGGGCACTTGCCGATCAGGTCGTTCCGTCCGTGTTTGCGGAGCTCCATCCCCCGTTCGCGGCAGAGCGTCTCGATCGGGACCGACTCCTTCAGACTGCGGATAGCTTCCTCGTCCATTCTGCGGGCCATAATTGGTTCCTTTCATTTCTGGAACCTCCGCCCGGCCTGTGCTACAATGCACAGCATCCGGACCTCGGTTCGGTTATGGCCGGTTGCGTTCTATCTTGCAGGATTGCGCATCCGGCCCTCTTCTCAAAACACCGTCAAGCACGGATTCCAAAAAATGCCAACGGTTGCAACTTTCGCGATATATACTAAATATATTTGGTATGTCAAGCAAGCATAATTCGGAAAATAAGATTATGAACGAAAACACATGCTATATTGGGTCCGTTATGAAAGGACGACCACCAAGCAAAGAAGCGACCGATTTCGGCAGACGCGTCGCGGCGGCACGCCGCGAAAGCGGCCTTACGCAGCGTGAACTGGCCGATCGGCTCGGCGTGAGCCAGAAGATGGTAGACTACTATGAACGGCGTGCGGAGAACGTGACTGCCAACGTGGTGTGTCGGCTGTCGGAGATCCTGGCCGTATCCGCGGACGAG
>JAWODX010000264.1:0-5171 GCA_046483085.1 Planctomycetota bacterium | reverse complement strand
GGCGTGGTACTGCGCGAACCCATCTACCATTACTACATTGTGCTGTTCTTCCTAGTCGTCACCATATTTGCTACACAGCGACTTCAGGACTCCCACCTCGAGCGGCGCCGCGCCGGCGGCTACGTCCGTCGCGTCGAGACCAACTTCGCCCCGACCGACGTCATCCGCGTGGCAGGGGAACGCCTGCAGGTCTGATCCGGCGGCAGCGAACCGCACTCGCGCACCGCCCTCATTCGTTGCACACTCAGACCGCTGGCTGGCGGTGAGGTACCGGGACACTGCCCGGCGCGCGGCCGACCTCCCGGCCCGGTGATCTCCCCGAGATCATTGCCCGCGTTTGCCTGCTTCTGGTGGCGCTGCTGCACACAGCAGCTTGTCTCTTACCGCGCACCGAACGAAATCTGCCTTGGTCATGTAGATCCTCTGCTCAACGAGCTTCTCGATCTCTTGAATCAAACCGTAGGGCAGCTTCACATCCACCCGGCCGACGCCGCGAGCCTTGGCCCGGTTCTTGGGCGGTCTGCCCCGTTTCCTCCTCAGCATAACGAACACCTCCTGCGGTATGGTTGTGCGTGCATCCTTATATAGGAGAAGGGGTGGCGCGAGGCCGGATGTGCTCATGGATGGCAGCGGACCGGGTGCGGGCGATTTCATTTTGATTTAGCGGCCTTTTCCTTACCCCAAAACCAAAAACATGAATACAGCCATGCCGACCCGTCTCTGCATCCCTGATTGCAGACACCCTTGGCTTCCCGGCCTTCTCCCGGCCCGCTCTGCGGGAAGCCGGCCGGCACCCGCCGGCCCAACTCGAATTCTCAAGCGGGCCGACCCCCTTATCTCCGCTGCTCCGTCCGGCCAGTCGCATGTCGGACGGAGTGCCGGTCGCCTGTCGGGTCGACGGGGACCCGGCTCGCCACACGCACCCGCACTCCCGCCAATGATTCAGAGCCCCGGCTCTCTCCTTCTGCCCGGAAGCATCGGTCAGATGTTCCAGCAGAGGTCCCACCAGACGCACCGATGACCATCGAGTGCGGCTATGCAGCACTGCTTGCAGACGACGCGCCCCCGGACGTCGTCTCTGCCCTGACTCCAGCACCGGACGCTGGGCCGGAGCACCTTGTGGCACACGGCACAGGCGCCCTTCGGCGCGTCCGGGCCGAGCGTCCAGCCGTCCGGTCGGCTGTCCCGCGCGCCGCTGCCTGTTCGGTCTGACTCGCTCATGCCAAATCACCTCCGTCGGTTGATGGGCGACGGCCCTTGATCTCGCTTGGCCGCAGGCGGACGGTCGAAGACCGCAAGCGAGAATGATGGGCCGAGCCGTGAGAGAGGAGGTGATTTGGCGGTGTCGGGCCGATGGACACGCCGAGCGGCGGGCCTTGAGCGGCGGCCAGCGAGCGGCAAGGCTCACGTTGCTCATCGGCCGGCCTTCAGCGGCGGCCGTCGAGCGGCAACACTGCGGCCCCGTGCTCGTCGGGTCGTGGTCAGCGCCCGGCCACCGTCACGGCGGTCGACAGGCCGTTGCCTCGCGTCCGTCGTCGTCGGGGCGGCCGTAGCCCTTGTCCGGAGCGCCGGCGGCACTGCGCCCGCAGGTGGCCGGCGTCTCCCCCGGCAGCGGAGACAGCCGTCGCCGCCGGCATCACCGCCAGCATGACCGCCTTCAGCGCCGGCATCACCGCCAGCATGGCCGCCAGCGTGACGGCCGACACTTCACGCGCCCGGCCATCGTTCGGACACCCTGCGCCGCCGAACCCCACGGCGCCGGAACCAACGCGCTGTCAGCGGCGCGGGAGCCGCTGGCGTGGCGACCGCTTCGGACGGCGGGCCGCTCACCGCCGGCCGGTGTCCCCAACGCACTGCGGCAACCGGCACACTGAAGGCGGACCGAGCCCGGGCCGGCGACTCGCTCACAGCCGCCAGCCCTGCTCGCGCACCCGCTCGAATGCCGCCCGGCTCAGCTTGCACAGGATCGTCGAGACGTGCACGTCGCCCAGCTCGCCCTCGGGGCACACCTCGGAGAAGCACCGGCAGAACCGGTAGTGCCTGAGCCGCTTCTCCCTGTAGTCCTCGAGCACCTCGCCGAAGACGGGGAAGTCGCCGCCCGACTCGGCCATGAAGAACTCGCCCGGCTTCATCGCAGCCTGCCAGTCGACGACCCGGGCGTCGGCGGCCTTCATCGCCTCGGTCAGGCGCTCCATCGCCTCCTCGTGCGTGTCGAAGAACTCAACCTTCATGCGGATCACCTCCTGATCGGTTGATGGTGCCGGCGACCGTCGGCTCTGCTGAGGCGTCGGCCGCCTGTGTGCGGTGGGACTCGCCTTGCCGCGTCATCCTCTCGACCTCCTTGCTTTCTTGAGTCGCTCGCGTCGCTCTTCGAGCCTGGCGAGCTGCTCCTTCCGCATCGCCAGAATCCTGGCGAGCAGGTTGAAATCCCGTGCGTTCGGGCTGCTCATAGTCATCACCTCCGCGCTCCCCCTGCACCAGCGAGGCATCTCCGTTGTGAGCCGCACGCCGACGGCGCCCGCCAGCCGTCGGTCGGCCCGCCGACCGAAACGGAGAATGACCGAGCTGGTGCGTGATGACGGAGGTGATGGCGGGCCGGCAGCACGTCGCGGGTTCACCCCCCTGCTCGCGATCCGGCGATGCCCAGGCCGCCCGGCGAGAGACCGCGTCGGACGCCGAGGCAGCGCGTCCTCGCCCGGCGGATCGGTTCAGCTCCGCCGCGAGCCATCGGCCGCTCCCCGTCACCCGGTATACTTCGTCGTAGCCTTCCCGCCGCAATCCCCCGGCCGTCGGCCTGCTCTCCTGAAAGGCCCGCCACATCCGTCGCGCCTCGCCGAGCGGAATCCTGTTCGCCGCCAGGCACCGCTCCCGGATCACCCGGAACGGCACGTCGAAGACCACGCACACCGTCACGTGCCCGGCGTTCGGACCCTGCAGCGAATGCCATCGCGCCCGCTCCGACATATGGCAGGCGTCGAGCACCACGCTCCGGCCGGCCCGGAGCTCCCTGCGCTTGCCGGACTCGAACCGCCGCCAGACCATTCCCTCCGCGTCGGACCGACGGAACCGGCGCCCCAATCGCTTTCTGATCTCGTCCGAGCTCACCACGCGAAAGCGGCCGCGGAGCTTCCGTGCGAACGTGCTCTTCCCCGCGTGCGACGGCCTGCACAGCACGACCAGCCGCGGGCGTCGTCCGCCGCTTCTGCGGTCCCGCCGCGCCGTGATGCGGACCGGGCCGCGTCGGCCGGCTCTGCTCCGCCACACGGCTCTGATTTGCTGCATGGTGCAATCACCTCCGGCCCGCGCACCCGCCGGAGCGAGCCATCTGCGTTTCAGCAAGACAGGCCGGGCACCGGTGCGCGGGCGATTCGGCGAGCGATGCGAAGCCGATTCGCTGTCCCGACCACCCGACGGCGTGTCTTGCGCGGCCGGGGGCCGAAAGGCAGAATGAGCGAGCTCCGGCATCGCCCGGCAGGTGATTGCCCGCAGCGAAATCGCGACGCGCTCGGACCATGCGGCGGCCGTTGCACCCGCCGTGCCGCCGGTACGCCGCCGAGCCTTGCTTAGGACTGGTCCCGAAGGTACCGCGGGGAGTGCGACCGTGCTTCTGGGACGACTGGCTGGCGAGAATGCCTGTCTCAACCACCGTCGAGTTGATCCATTGGCTCGCAGCGACAGGAAACCCTTCCCATAACGGACCGGTCCGCCGTCCCAACATCGAACTTCGGCCGGTGACGGAAATGCCGCACGCCGCATGCTTGACCCGCATCATTGTCTTCGGTTACGATTCGGTGTTTGGTTGTACACTGCGATCTCGGGACCCGGGGGACGGAATGCCAGGAATGACAGCCGCCAGATGCGGTCCTTTTGTAATCGCCAGCACTGGCCTGTCGTCGTGGCAGATCTGGACTACGGCGCTCTCGCTCTTCATCGGGCTCACGGGCGCCGTACTGATGTATTTATCGCTCCGGCACAATAGGAAATACCGCGTGCTCGACTCGCTGTCTGGCGTCTTGCGAGAATTCGCTACGGCTCTTCGGGTACTACACGACGCGAAGACGGCGCGCAGAAAGGCGGAGCAACTGAGGCTGTCTTTCCCCAATGGTGGGGATGCCGACCGAGCTGCAAACCGAGTCAACGAGCTCACTAAACAATACCGAAAACAGATCACAGATGGCGAAGAGGCCTGTAGGCAAATGGAGATCGAGCTTGCTGCAAACAGCGCCAAGTTTCCGGGCTCGATTCGCAAGGTTCTCTATGACGCGCGGGAACAGCTATTCCGCTTCGGGCAACTGGTGGACAACGGCACATTCGACGCGGCGGATGTCCAGGAAGCCAAGCTGGGAAAGCTTCATGTGACGATCTCAAAGATGGCCCGTGGCTGGGAGATGAGCGGCCTGTTGCGCCTGCTATGCCGACGAGCTATGCGCAAGCGGCTCGCAGAAATCCGGCGTGAGGATTCGGAACCAGAGCATCGGTATCGAATTGGCAAGGAACGCATGGACCTGATAATGGAAGTACTAGACAAACGCATGACGGCGGAAGTTCAGTCGAGCTTCGCAGTCCACCCCCCGAGAGTTCTGGTTGAGAACCCTTCGCTGCTAGGCGATGCGCTTGACCCCCAGACGCTCGCGGATCTAGAATTCCTTCTTGTCTTTCAAGACGGCAAAAGCTACACATTCTCGTTTGTCGAACTGATGGTTCTCACTCATCAGACGATATTCGTGGCATTGGAAATGCAAGACTTGGAGAAGAAGCTCACCAAAGGCGGCTTTGGGAGGACTGAAGTCAGGATAGACACGAGAATTGATCCCAACGAGATTATGCGTCTCGAGATGGTGAAGGTCCTGGTTGAGAAAATTGAGCTTTCTCCGGTGCCTGCGGAGGCTCTTCACGACAAATCGGCAGCGCCCCCCTAGGAATAGCCCGCTCTTGAGTGTTCCCCCGGAGAGGAGTCGTGCTCCTCTCCCTCGGCGGGGGTGCGGTTCACCCATTTCTCGATCTCTTCGGCCAGGTGAAAGAGCTGCTTTCTCTTGCCTGCGGCAGGCATTCGGGCGCTGCTGAGAGCCAGGGCCGCGCTGCGGGCACAGCACAACCGAGCGATGAACGCATCGCGCGAGCGCGTGCGAGCTGAGGGGGCCGTTTTCGAGCCGGTCTGCGCGGGTTCGAAG
>JAWODX010000244.1:0-9795 GCA_046483085.1 Planctomycetota bacterium | reverse complement strand
GGTTGGTCTTGCTTGTGCTGATAAAATTAAACAAGTATTAAGATTAGCAGGAGTCGAAGATATCTGGAGTAAAACGTTTGGAGACATTCGGCCGGCTGGACGAGGTGAAGTGGGAACATCTGACCAAGGGTCGCGACCCGGAGGCCCGGCCGATCGTCGAACGATTCCGGGCCCGCGTCCCCGAACTGGGGCTCGCGGTCACCAAGACGTATCGCCTGTACGAGCCGGGCGCCAAGGATGACGAGGGGGAGGTCGAGCCGGGCCGCGACATCAAGATCGACGTCACCGTCGAGAACCTGGGGCCGGAGCCGGCCAGCTTCAAGTACCTGCTCCGGTCGGCGGCGGGGATCGTGCCCGAGCCGCAGGGGCCGCGGCGGTACGAGGAAGAGCCCGGCCGGTCACGCGAGCAGGGGGCCCTGGAGCAGAGCGAGTCGCGCGACGTGGACGCCATCGTGGGGCAGATCCAGGAGGGCCAGCCGGACCTCGACACGTACGATGCCGACGATGAGTACGAGGCGGAGATCGCCCCGGTCTATGCCGGGGTGAAGAACCGGTACTTCGCGGCGGTGCTGAAGCCGGTGGAGAACCGGGGCGAGATCATCGATGTCCACTTCCACAAGATCGGCCCGCACAACGTCACGGCCGACCTCGAGATGGCCACGCTCGAGCTGCCGCCCGACGAGTCCGTCACCAAGAACTACATCTTCTTCGTGGGGCCGCGCAAGCCGGACGCCGTCGCCCCGTACGCCCGCCACGGGCTCGAGGCGCTCATCCACTACGGCTGGCCCTCGCCGGTGACCCGCTTCCTCTCGTGGCTGCTGAAGGCGTTTCACAGCATCCTGCCCAACTACGGCTGGTCGATCCTCCTGCTCACGCTGTGCGTCCGGCTGGCCCTGCATCCGCTGACGGTGAAGAGCCAGAAGTCGGCCCACAAGATGCAGAAGATCCAGCCGCTGATCAAGGAGGTGAAGGAGAAGCACAAGGACGACAAGCAGCGGCAGCAGCAGGAGATGATGAAGGTCATGCGCGAGGGGGGGGCGAGCCCGCTGGGCGGCTGCCTGCCGCTCCTGCTCCAGCTCCCCATCTTCATCGGCCTGTTCCAGACCCTCCGCTACCATCCCGAGCTGCGGCACGCGCCCTTCATCCTGTGGATCAACGACCTGGCGACACCCGATCACCTGATCACGTTCACCGGCTGGTCGATCCCCCTCATCGGCTGGCGGTCGCTCAATCTCCTGCCCATTCTCTGCGCCGGGGCGATGATCCTGCAACAGCAAATGACGCCCAAGAGCGACGACCCGCAGGCCCGGCAGCAGCAGAAGATCATGATGTTCATGCCTCTCTTCCTCCTGTTCGTCCTCTACACGGCCCCCTCGGGCCTGATGCTCTACTTCCTGACCAGCACGGCGTTCGGCCTGCTCGAGAGCCGGCACATCAAGACACAACTGCAGGCGGCGAGCGAAAAGCAGGAGGCCGAGCCGTCGGTCCCCGTGGACAAGAAGCGGCAGAAGCGGTCGCCGCAGCGCCGCAAGAAGCGCCGACAGAAGTAACCGGTCCTGAACCACTTACAATCGCGCCGGCTGAATTGTGTTTGACTCGGCGCGCCCTCGTGGGTAGAATCGGGTAAATACCGAACACAGGGCGCGGTTTTTCGCGCGGAAGGCCATGTCGCAGGATACACAGCCGCTCGTGACGAGGCAGGAGGCGACGGCTCTCATCTCCTGCGCCGTCAATTTCCTCCTCACCGTCGCCAAGTTCCTCCTCTTCTATTTCCTGGTCAAGAGCGTCTCGCTCAAGGCCGAGGCCTGGCACTCACTTTCCGACATCGGCTCCTCGTTCGTCGTGTTCCTGGCCCTGTACATGGGCCGGCGAAAGCTGCGGGCGGCCCGAGAGAAAGGGACGCCCGCCGGCGAGGAGCCCGAACTGCCGACACCCAGCGGGCTGTTCTCGGGGCCGGACGAATCAGAGGAGGCGGCACCGCCCCCGGAGGAACCGGAAGAAGACGCCGAGCCCAGGCGGCGGGCGAAGCCCGAGGACATCGTCGCCGTCTCCATCGCCTGCCTGTTCATCCTCGTCGCCATCGGCATCTTCATCGAGATCCTCCAGCCGCAGGAGGTCCAGACCGACTACGCGCTGGCGGTTGCCGCCGGCATGCTGGTCATGGCCTACGCCTCGTACCTGCTCTACCGATTCGAATACCACGTCGGTATGGAGAGCGACTCGCCGGGGCTGATCGCCGACGGCTATCACTCGAAGATCGACATGTACGGCTCGATCCTGGTGGCGGCCGCCCTGGTCAGCCATCCGCTCGGCCTCGCCACGGCGGACCGGGTGATTGCGGCGGCCATCTGCCTGGGCATCCTGGGCCACGCCATCGAAGTGCTCGCCATGGCCGCCCGCCACTACCTCGGCAAGCCCGTCCGGGAGGAGGAGGAAGAGCCGCACCACTCGGCCCTCGTCGACGTCTATGCGCTGACCGGGAAGTGGGGAGAGCGGGTGACGACCATCACGACCCGGCTCTTCGCCCGCGTCCTGTTTATCGACCGCGAACAGGCCGGGCTGGGCCGGCGGGTGACCCGCCGGGTCGTCCTCATCGTCGCCCTCGCCGTCGTGCTGCTCTACGGGCTCAGCGGCCTGTTCGTCTGCGGGCCCGGCCAGGTGGCGTTCGTCGAGCGGTTCGGCAAGCCGATCTCGGAGACGCCCTACGGCCCGGGCCTCCATTACTGCTGGCCCCGGCCGATCGACCGCGTGGTGAAGGTCGACGTGGGGCGAATTCGCACCTTCCACACCGGCGAGCCCGTCCCCACAGGCGAGGCGCCCATCCTGTGGACCAACCGCCATTACGAGCGGGAATACCGCTTCCTCATGCCCGGGGACAATTTCCTCAGCACCTATCTCGCCGTCCACTTTCAGGTGAGCGACCCGTACAGGTTCGTGTACGGCTGTTCGGAGCCCGTCGCCGTGCTGGCCAACGCGTGCCGCTCTAAACTCCGCGAGATGGCGGGGACCCACCGGTTCTACGACCTGCTGATCGACCAGCGGGCCCGGCTGGAAAAGGAGCTGGACGAGCACCTCGACCGGGTGCTGGCCGACGTGGGGCTGACGGTGGTGGCCGTGGCCGTCCGCGACATGCATCCGCCCATCGAGGTGGCCCCGAAGTTCGAAGAAGTCATCAGCGCCATGGAAGAGAAGGAAGCCCTGATCCACGAGGCCGAGGCGGAGGCCGTGGGGGCGGTGCCCCGGGCTGAGGGCCGGGCCGCCCGCATTGTCGCCGAGGCCGAGGTGACCAAAACAGACGACATCCAGGCCGCCCGGGGACAAACCCGGGCCTTCCGCGACCTGCAAAAGGAATATGCCCAGGCCAAACACATCACCGCTGTCAGACTGTACCTGGAAACCATCGAATCCGCCATCCGGAAGACGCCGAAGTGGGTCGTCATGGGCGACGAAGACGTCGCGCCCGTCGAGCTCTGGTTCCGCCGCGGCGACGGCTTCTGGCGATGGCTGATCGGACCGTCCCAATGAGGAGCATCCCCCGATGCGACACGGACTGATCCTGCTGATCCTTCTCGCGCTGCTCGCACTGGTCGCAACCAGCGTGTTCTACACGGTGAACGAGCGAGAGCACGCGATCCGCATGCGGTTCGGCAAGCCCGGCGACAAACCGGTCTCCCCCGGCCTCCACGTCAAGTGGCCCGTGGTGGACACCATCCAAAAATACGACCGCCGGGTCCGCGTCTTCACCACCCGGGACATCACCCAGACCCTCCAGGACAAGAAGACGATCATTCTCCAGGCCTATCTGTGCTGGGAGATTGCGGACCCGCTCCGCTTCTACGAAGCCGTCCGATACGAGCGACAGGCCAAGCAGAAAATCAACGACATCGCTTACTCCGCATTAGGCAACATGGTCAGCCAGTATCCGATGTCCCGACTCATCGTCGTTCAGGGCGAACCCATCATCGAGGGAACATCGGAGGCGGAGGAGCCCGGGCCGGACCGGTCCGGATCGGAAAGCGACTCGGGCCAGGCGACGGTTCTGCCCCAAATCGAGGCCCGCATGCGCGAATACATGCACAAGCGGCTGCATACCGACTACGGGATCAAAGTGACTCGATTCGGCATCAATCGGCTCGCCCTGCCGGAAGCGAACGAGAAGAGTGTGTACGACCGGATGCGGAAGGAGCGGGAACGAGCGGCAGAGAAGTATCGGGCCGAGGGACGGTCCGAGGCGGCCAGTATCGTGGCCAAGGCCCACCGGGCTGCCCGCGAGATCGAGGCCAAAGCACGCAAGGAGTCGGAAGAAATCATCGGCGAGGGCGAAGCCGAAGCCACCCGCGTCTACCAGGAAGTCTACCGCAAGGACCCCGAGTTCTACCAGTTCTGGAAAACCCTCGAGACCTACAAGAAAATCTTCGGCTCCGAAACCACCCTGGTCATCCCCAGCGACAGCGAGCTGATGAAATACTTCCGCATGTCCGGGATCGAGACCCCCACCCGAAAAACGGACAGGGGGGCAGAGGAATGACCGGATCGACCCGTCTGCGCGATCTGGCCGGTGACATCCGGCTCGCCCTGCGCGGGGCGCGCCGGGTCCTCTGGGGCGCCGTCATCGTCCTCGTGGGCGGATGGCTGCTCAGCGGTGTGTCCTGCATCGAAGCCAACGAGGTCGGTTTTGTGCGGCGCTTCGGAGCCGTGGTCCGGCGCGACATTCCCCCTGGGTTCACCTTCCTGCTCCCCTGGCCCATCGAGACCCTCGACACCGTGCCCCGGAAGGAGGTCCACCGGTCGGAGGCCGGGTTCTGCTCGTCGCCGAAAAGTCTCGAAATGCACGCCTCCCTCGTGCCCGACCGCCCTGACTCCGAGGATATCCCCTACACCCTCACCGGCGATCAGAACATCATTCACGTGGCAGTGGTCGCCGAGTATCAGATCAAGGACCCGTACCGGTTCCGATACAAGACCCGAAATGCGGACCAGATCCTTATCCACGTGCTCAACGAAGCGATCATCGGCGTCACCACTCAGATGAGTGTGGACACCGTGCTGACCACGGGCAAGGAGATGCTTCGCACTCGCACGCGGCAGTATGCGCAAGACGTGCTCGACGAGCTCGAAACCGGACTGATGATCATCGGCCTGCAGTTGAAGCCTCCGCCCAGCGTACCCCGCGAAACAGAAGCCGCGTTTCAGATGGTGCAGGACGCCAAGGCCAACCGGAACACGGTCCGGGAGGAGGCAATGAAGAAACGCACGAACCTGCTGCTGAACGCCAAGGCCACCAGGTCGGAATTGCTCCAGAGCGCCAACGCCAACAAGAACGAGCGCGTCTGGACGGCGCAAGGCGAGACCAAACGGTTCGCCGACGTGCTCAAGGAATACCGCGTCAACCCCTCCGTCACCCGCGTCCGCATGTACCTGGAGATGATGGGCGAGATCATGCGAAACGTCCGGAAATACGTGCTGCCGCCGGGCCTGGTCAACGCGCCCGGCAACCCGGTGGCCCTGCCACCGATCCCCCTCCGCTAACCCGCGGACTCCCTCGTCTCGTCGACCAGCCGCTTGACCTGCCAGAGCAGCTCCCGCACCCCGTCGCCCGTGAGCGCGGAGACACGCGAGACGTCGGCGCCGACGTGCCGTTCCAGCCGCCGGGCGCCCTCCTCCGCCCCGTCCACGTCCGTCTTGTTGGCCGCCACCAGGAACGGCCGCTCGGCCAGCAGCTCGCTGTAAAGGCGGATCTCCCGCCGGAGCGTGTCGTATGCCCCGGCCGGCTCGGACTCCGCGCCCGGAGACACGTCCACCAGGTAGACGAGCACGCGGGTTCGCTCGATGTGCCGCAGGAACTCGTCGCCCAGGCCCTTGCCCCCGTGCGCCCCCTCGATCAGCCCCGGCATGTCGGCGAGCACCAGCCGGCTGAAATCGTCCAGGTCGACAATCCCCAGGTTCGGGGCGAGAGTGGTGAAGGGATGGGCGGAGACCTTTGGATGGGCGGCGGAGACGGTCCCGAGCAGCGTCGACTTGCCCGCGTTCGGCAGGCCGACCAGGCCGACGTCGGCGATGAGCCGAAGCTCCAGCCGCAGCTCGCGGGACCCGCCCTCCTCGCCGTCCTCGGCGGTGCGCGGCGCCTGGTTGGTCGCCGATTTGAACCGGGCGTTTCCCTTCCCGCCGCCGCCGCCCCGCGCCACGGTGACCGCCTGCCCGTCCTCGGTGATGTCCTTGAGTTGGAGCCCGGTCCGCTCGTCGAAGATCGTGGTTCCCGGCGGGACGCGAAGGAGCAGATCCTGCCCGTCCTTCCCCACGCGGTTCCCACCGCTGCCGGGCTTGCCGTCGCCGGCGGCATACTCGGGCCGCCGGTTGAAATCGAGGAGGGTCGCCGCCTGCTGGGAGCCGACGATGATCACGTCGCCGCCGTCGCCCCCATCGCCCCCGTCGGGCCCGCCGCGGGGCACGAACTTCTCGCGACGGAAGCTCACACAGCCCGGGCCGCCGTCGCCCGCCTTGACCCGGATGATCGCCCGGTCCAGGAACACAGGAACCCCGTCAACAGGAAAGGGGAAACCCCGCCTGGAGGTTTCCCCGAAAGCGTGTTGTGTGGGGCGGGCTACTCGGTCACGACGCTCACGCGGCGGCCGGTATCGAAGGCGACCCTGCCGTCCGTCTTGGCGAACAGGGTATAGTCCCTGCCCAGTCCGACGTTTCGACCGGGCCGGAACCGCGTCCCGCACTGCCGCATGATGATCGTGCCGGCCTTGACCGACTGGCCGCCGAACGCCTTCAGGCCGCGGTGTTGCGCGTTGCTGTCGCGACCGTTCCGACTCGCGCCTTGTCCCTTCTTGTGCGCCATTGGAATCCCCTCAAGTCATCGTGTTCGCCAGGCCTCCGGAGCTCCGGCACAACGCCGCAACCGGCAATGTCCTCGGCCGCGACGCCGGCCGGCCACACCCGAGCATATTAGTATATCAGCCCGGCTTGATTTCGTCAATCCGAACACGCGACAGCACCTGCCGGTGCCCCCGTTTGGTCTGGGAGTCCTTGCGCCGCCGTTTCTTGAACGCGACGACTTTCCCGCCCTTCACCGTGGCGACCAGCTCGCCCGTCACCTCCGCCCCCTCGACCGTCGGCGAGCCGACCGTCACGCCGTCGTCGCCCGAGCACAGGAGCACGGTCTCGAAGACCACCTTGCCGTCCCGGTCCTCGACCTTTTCCACGTCGATGACCTGGCCCGGCTGGACTTTGTATTGCTTGCCGCCGGTCGCAATGATTGCGTACATCGCTTTCTCCTACGTAATGGACACGGTCTTGTTGCCCCGGATGCCCAGGACGCGAATCTCATCCATACTCACGTTGCCGTCCGTCGCGATGCGGATCTTCTTGTCCCACTTCTGCTCCAGTTCGAGCAGGCGGTCGCGCTTCTCGTTCAGGATATGCAGGGCGACGCTCGGATGCAAGCGGCACTCGACGGCGTCGACCCTCTTCCGCGGGAGGGTACGGCGAATGGCTCGCATCAGGTCGAGCGTCAGGCTCTCAAGCGTCCGGATGTGCCCGCGGCCGTCGCACATGGGGCACGTCCTGAACACGGCGCGCGGCACGCTGGTCCGCATCCGCTGCCGGGTGATCTGCACCAGGCCGAACTGTGACATCCGGAGCGCCCGGGAGCGCGCCCGGTCGCGAACCATGGCGTTGTGGAGCGCCTTGTCCACGTCGCGCCGGTGTTTCGCCTGCTCCATGTCGATGAAGTCGATCACGATCACGCCGCCGAGGTCGCGCAGCCGCAGTTGGCGGGCGACCTCGGGCGCCGCCTCCATGTTCGTCCGGTACGCCGTCGTCTCCGCGTCGGTCTCTTCGGTGTACTTGCCCGAGTTCACGTCGATCGCGACGAGTGCCTCCGTCTGCTCGAGCACAATCGATCCGCCGGACGGAAGCTTCACTTCCCGACTGTACACCTCCTCGATGGCGTCGGCGATCTTGAACTTGGTGAACAGCGGCACCTTCCCCTGATAGAGCTTGACCCGGTTCTTGTAGGAAGGAGCGACGATCGAGAGGAATCCCTGCACCTTCCTGGACACGTCCTCGCTGTCCACGATGATCTCGTCGGTGTCGGACGTGAACAGGTCCCGAACACACCGGATGATCAGGTCCGACTCCTGGTACACCGTCGAAGGCGGCCTGGCGTTCTTCAGCTTGTTGCACACCGCATCCCACAGCCGCCTCAGGTACTGGAGGTCCCGCTGCAGGTCCCGCTTGGTCCGGCCCTCGCCCGCGGTGCGCACGATGAACCCCGCATGCTCCGGCAGGTCCATCTTCTTCAGCAGGCCCCGCAGCCGCTTCCGCGTCGACTGATCCTGGATCTTCCGAGAGACCCCGTGATGGGACACCCCCGGCAGCATCACCAGGTACTTGCCGGGGAGGCTGATGTAGCTGGTCAGGCTCGGCCCCTTCCCGTCGATTGCCTCGCGCGTCACCTGGACCAGGATCTGGTCGCCCTTGTTGAGGAGGTCGCGGATGTCCTTGTCCGAGTTCTTCCCTCGACCGTCCGACGGCGTGTCCTTGGGCGGCAGGTCGCGCACGTCGGGGCGCACGTCGGACACGTGCAGGAACCCGTTCTTCTTCGTCCCGATCTCGACGAACGCCGCCTGGATGCTCGGCTCGACGTTCTGCACCCGCGCCACGTAAATGTCCCCCACGTGTCGCTCCGCCTGCGTCCGCTCCAGGTACAGCTCTTCGAGACTCCCGTCCTCGACAACGCCGATCCGGTATTCCTCGTCCTCCGATACGTTGATGAGCATTCGTTTTTCCATGGTGGCCCTCGCTATGTCGGCGAGCGTTCCGGCGGCACGAGCCGGCTCCGCCCGGCCGGAGGCACCCGGCAGGCGGGCCGCTTTTCGCTCCCCGGAAGCTCTTTGTCCTAGGAGGGATCGAGGTTCACGTGCGTGCGGACCATCCGCGAGGCCGCCGCTCCGCCATTCCCGCAGAGCTCGTCGACAACCTCGGCCGGCCTCGCCGTCCCCGCGTTCGTCACCAGGAGCTCGAACTCCCATCCCCGGTCAGATCGGGACACGCGCTCGATGTATGGTCGAATGTCGACTTCCTTGCCGCCGCGGCGGGTGACCGTCACGGTGGAGCGCCCCAGCAGGCGGTCGATCGCCCGCTGCGTCACGTCGCCCCGGACGCGGTAAGTCGCGCTGTGCACCCGCGCCTTTTGTCCCGGCCCGAGTTGTCTCGCCCTGAGGATGTCGATCCCGTCCGGTGTTGCCCGGCCCAGTCGGTCGGCCACGGCCTCCGCGTCCAGCGGGCGAACCAAGTCGACCTCCAGCACTTCGTCGAGCCCCTCGATTCCCAGGGGCAGCGGAGCAGGCAACGAAAACCTGGGTCTCGGATGGAAACCTTGCGACATCCTGACCGGGAGCCCCGCCCGGCGAAACGACCGGGCGAACGCGTCCATCAAGTCCCGGTGCGATATGAACCTGACTACCCTCCTCTTGCCAAAACGTATCCGGTATCGCCAAAATGACGTCATCAGTTGTCGGTGTACGACGTCGGCCGGATATTGATGATACGATCCACGCCGCGAAAAGTCAAGCTCGGGGCCGGCTTGACCCGGAAACGCGCAGGAACATCGTATCCACCTTGCGGGGGCGGGAGCAGGCGCGCGCCTGGGCGATGTGGCGGGGACGAAGGGAGCCCGGAGGGCGACCGGAGGAGCCGCCACATCGCTCGTCGCCGCACGGGGCTACCCCTGGCCGGTCCCGAAGCTGGCGTGCTTCGGACAGCGGAGCTGGAACGAGCTGCGGGCCT
>JAWODX010000184.1:0-6568 GCA_046483085.1 Planctomycetota bacterium | reverse complement strand
TGAGGCAGAACAAGACAACGAACACAGCCAGCAGGACGACGGAACCCTTTCTCTGGACACGCCGGAAGATGTCGCTCTTTTTCCGCAGCCGGATGATTCGGACGTACTGATAGATGGCCATGGGGATCAGAACGACCGCGAGCGGCCAGAAGAGAACGGAGACGACGAGATACGTGGTGGCCGCCCGGTCCGGCCGCTCCAGGTATCGGTCGAACGAGCCGGCCAGCTCGTCCTGGCCGGCCTTCGACAGGTACTGGGCGCTGTACGTCTTGCCGTTCAGCTCGACCGCGCAGAGCGAGCAGATGTAGTCGCCCGACCCCTCGCAGACGGCGACGGCGAGCTTCTTCGGATGATGGACACAGACGGCGTCCTCGGGCAGCGCGTCGACGGACGGTTCGACCCGCATTTCGAGCGGCCGGAACAGGCGCACCCGGCCTTTCCAGGAACAGACCGCGCACCGCACGAGCTCCCGGTTCTCGGGGGGCTCGAGAACCCGCCTGCACCTCGGGCACGTGAACTCGGTGACCTGTTTCGAGACGCTCATCGGGCTCTCTTCAGTCGAGCTGAATCACGCGCGTGCCGCTCAGACGATCGTGGAGCGACCGCTGCTTGTCGGTGTCGACCAGCGCGAGGATGACGTCGACCAGCGTGTAGACAAACGACAGGTAGCCCATGCCGGTGACGATGGCGGCGCCGATGCCGGCGAGCAGGAGAAACGGGGTGATCAGGTCGGGGCCGGCGTACCAGAGGGCGCGGACGAATCCCCTGCCCATGGCGATGTCGCTGCCGTCCATGTTGACGACCTTGATCCGGCCGGCCATCTTGCCCAGCGTCTGGCCGAGCGCCCCGTGCATGTACCCGAAGTACACGACCGTGATGGCCAACACGACGAGGTTGGCCAGGCCGAGGCGGACCGGGCTGGCCGCATCCCCCGGTCCCATCCACATGGCCGACGTGCCGAGCACGAAGGCGACCGCCAGGCCGATAGTCCCCAGGATGATCACGTCGAGGAGAATGCAGACGAAGCGGCGGAGGACGGTGGGGCGCCGGAGCTCGCCGGGCAGCGCCTCGCCGCTCTTCAGCCGCTCGAGCAGGATGGCCTTGCCCTCGGCGCACACCTGACGCCCGTGGATCTCGACGATCTCGTCGGCCGGGACCATCTTCCCGGTCACCTCGCACCGCACCAGTTCCGGCTGGCCGCCCTGGTCTGCCATTATGCGTCCCTCCATGATGAGCGAAAAGGAATCCCGCCTCCCGTCCCGTCGGGGACGAATGTACACATTGCGGCGACCGAAGGCAAGGTTTTTCGGCGCGATTCCGTCGCCGCCGATCCTCCCGCCGTCAGCCGAACTTCATCTCCTGAATGACCAATGCGAGATTGATGACGGCCTGCTCGCTGCTCAGGTGTTCGAGGTCGTCGGGCAGGTTGAGCCGCCGGCGGAAGTACCCGGCCGCCTGCTCGAACAGGTCCTCACGAACCGCCGGGTCCAGGTCGTCCCGACGGATGACCATGTCGAGAATCAGGTCGCGCTCCTCGCGCGTGACGCGGGCGAGGATCCGGCTCCGCACCGCCGGGTCCGCCTGGTAGGTGTTCACCCGGCTCTGCTGCTTGAGGACCGCGTCGGGGATGGCCCGCCGCGCATCCCGGATGACGAGCGTCTCGGCCGCCAGGTCGCCCAGCCGGCGGTGCAGCGGGTCGAGGAACGCCACCACGCCGCCGATCAGCATGCCCGCAGGGAGCGAGTCGACCCACCGCAGCAGGTTGCGGATCAACACCGCGTCGAACCGGAGCCGCGCCCCGTCCGCCGAGATGACGCGGACGTGGAACAGGCGCTTGCCCGGCGACTGCCCCTGCCAGCGCAGCTCAAAAAACACGAAGTAGCCGAAGTCGATCCCGAACCACAGGATCAGGATCATCATCACGCCGAGGGCGCCCGCCCCCCCCAGGCCGATGACCAGCGTGATCCGCAGGACCGTCATGATGCCCTGGTCGACCAGCCAGCCCATGGCGCGGCTGCTCAGCCCGGCCACGTCGTAATGGAAGTGGACGTGCTCGGGGGTGGTGATTCGGTACCTGGGCATCGGCTCTCCCGCCGTCGGGGCCGGACCTCCCGGGCCTTGAACCCGCCGCCACAGTATAGTAGATTCGGGGTATGGACCTCAACCAGTTTCTGCACGAACGCCGCCCGCGGTGGAAGCGGCTGGAAGCGCTGCTGGACCGGGTGGACAGGCAGACGGTCGGCGGCCTGTCGGCGGCCGAGGCGGAGGAGCTGTTCGCCCTGTATCGGTTCGTGTCCAGCGACCTCAACCTCGTGCAGACGCGCACCGGCAACCCGGCCCTCCTCGAATACCTGGAGGGACTGGTCGCGCGGGCGTACGCCAACCTGGCCGTGCCGAAACGCGGGCGGTTCTTTCGCGGCTGGTGGGTGATCCTGCGGCATCGGTTCCCGGCGGTTGTCCGGCGCGAGTGGCGGCTGCTCGCGCTGGCGACGGCGATCATGCTGGCGGGCGCCTTGCTGGGCTTCACGGCGACGCTCGCCGCCCCGTACGCCGCCGACGTCCTGATCCCCCCGCGCTTCCGGGGCACCGAGAGCCCCCGCGAGCGCGTCGAGCGGCTCGAGGGCCTGGAACGAGAGGGCGACACGCAGGTCGAGACGGCCGGCCAGCACGCCGTCTTCAGCAGCTACCTGTTCACGCACAACATCCGGGTCTCGGTGCTGGCCTTCGCACTGGGGTTCACGTTCGGGCTGGGGACGGTGGTCGTCCTCTTTTACAACGGAGCGATCCTGGGGGCCGTCACGGCGCTCTATCTCGCGGACGGCGTGTTCACGTTCTTCGTGGCGTGGGTCGGGCCGCACGGGTCGCTCGAGCTGCCGTGCGTGTGTCTCGCCGGCCTGGCGGGGCTGATGCTGGCGCGGGCGCTCTTCCGGCGCGACGACGGATCGTTCCGGTCGCAGCTTCGCGGGATGCGGCCGGACCTGGTGAACGTCCTGGTCGGGGCCGCCACGCTGCTGGTGGTTGCCGGGATCATCGAGGGAGGGTTCAGCCAGGTGAACGAACCGACGCTGCCCTACTGGCTGAAGATCGCGGTGGCCGCCGCCCTGTTCGCCGGCCTCGTCGGGTACCTCTTCGTCATCCCGGTCCGTCCCGACGCGGCATCATCGGCCGGCCGGGGCGCCCGGGCGACGCTCACAGCATCTGCCGCATCTTGACCTGCAGGTACCGGTTCACCGCGTCCATCGCGATCGAGTCGGCGTCGGAATCCAGGATCTGAACGCCCTGCTTCACCAGGTCGCGGGCGTGGGCGGCCCGCTCGTCGGCCAACTGCCGCGCGGCGAGCACCCGATAGACGTCGGCCCGCCGGGACGCCGGCCCGCGGGCGACCCGCTCGAGCAGGGCGTCCCGCAGGTTCACCGTCACCACCACGTGCCGGCGGCTGAGAAGGGGCATGACCTTCGCCAGGTCCGACGCGAGCTGCGGGTCGTTCAGGTCGGTGAACAGGAACACGAGGCTGCGGCGCTTGTGCCCGGCCCGCAGGGATTCGACCAGGGCGCTGTACGACGGGAACCCGGGCTCGGCGTTCGCGTTCATCAGTTCTTCCACGATCCGCTGGACCGCCGCGCGGCCGCCCCCGGGCTTGAGAAACAGGTCGACCGATTCCCGGAACAGAATGAGCCCGATCCGGTCGCCCTGTCGATGGGCCACGTGAGCGAGCATCACGCTCGCATCGACGGCGCGATCCAGGGCGGTGCCGCGCCCGACCGGATTGCCCATCATCCGCCCGCAGTCCAGGCAGAGCAGGATGTCGCGGCTCCGCTCCGCCTCGTAGACGTTCGTCATCGGCCGGCGCCGGCGCGCCGTCGCCTTCCAGTTGATGTTGCGGTAGTCGTCGTCCGGGATGTAGTCCCGCAGTTGTTCGAACTCCCAGCCCGCGCCGATCATGCGGCTGCGGTGGATGCCGAGCAGGTTGAGCGCCCGCCGGCTGCGAAGCAGGTCGTACTGGCGCACGCCCTGCAGGTCGGGATAGACGGTGACCGAGGCCCCGGTGTCGGTCCGCCATCGGCGTCGGGCCCAGCCGCCGGGGAACCAGACGTCGGCCTGGGCGGGCGGCAGGTCGACCCGGCCGCGGCGCCGCGGCGTCGCAGGCAGCCCGAGGCGCACCGTCTCCGCCGGCCCGACCCGCAGGACCGCCGACAGCGTCCGCCCCTCGATCGACGCCGGCCAGGTCTGCCGCACCTGCACCATCAGAGCCCGCGCCCCCCGGTTCTCGACGCGAAAGACGACGTCCGACTCGACGTCGAGCTGCAGGCGCTGCGTCTCCTCCCGCTCGACGCTCACCGGCATCCCTGCCAGCCGGCGCCCGTCGTACAGGCACCGGGCGACCAGGACGAGGTCGCCCAGGAGCGCGACGAAGACCAGCTCGGGCATGGCCGCCGCGGCGAGCAGCACGCCGACGAGCACGACCGCCACGAAGATCACCGGCCGGCCGGGGACCGTCATCGGGGCACCTCGATGCCGTCGAGAATCGACTGGAGCGTCTCGGCCACGGTCGCCCCCTGGATCTCGGCGTCGGCCGTCAGAGTGATCCGGTGCCCCAGCACCGGCAGCGCCATGGCCACGACGTCGTCGGGCGTGACGTAGCTGCGCCCCTGCATCACGGCCCTCGCCTTGCTCGTGGTCAGCAGGTAGATCGAGCCGCGGGGCCCGGCGCCGACGAGGATGGAATCGTGCTCGCGCGTCGAGCGCACGATCGTCAGGACGTACTTCATCACGTTGGGCTCGATGCGCGCCTGGGCGAGCGACGTTCGCGCCTGCACGAGGCCGGGCGTATCGAACACGGGCGTGATGGTCCCCGGGGCGAGGCGGTCGGGCGGGTCGCCGCGGTCGAACGCCTGGAGGATCGCCAGCTCGGCGTCCTCGCCCGGATAGTCGACCTTGATCTTCAGCAGGAATCGGTCCTGCTGCGCCTCGGGGAGCGGATAGGTGCCCTCGAACTCGATCGGGTTCTGGGTGGCGAACACGGTGAAGATCGGCGACAACTGGTAGCGGACGCCGTCGATCGTCGCGTGCCGCTCGCTCATCCCTTCGAGCAGGGCCGACTGGGTCTTGGCCGGGGCGCGGTTGATCTCGTCGCCGAGCAGCAGGTCGGTGAAGATCGGCCCCCGGTGCAGCGTGAACTCGTTCGTCGCCAGGCTGAACACGTTCGTCCCGATGATGTCCGACGGCATCAGGTCGGGCGTGAACTGGACGCGCTTCGCCTCGCACGACAGGCCCATGGCGAGGGCGCGGACCGCCAGCGTCTTCGCCGTCCCCGGCACCCCTTCCAGCAGCGCGTGCCCGCCGCAGAGCAGCGTGATCATCATCTGCTCCAGGACGGTGTCCTGGCCGATGATGACCTGGCCGACCTGGGCCTTGAGGTGCCGCAGCTTGTTCGCGACCGTCGACAGGTCGGGCCCCCGCACGGTCTCGTCGGGACGGTCAGGACGGTTTTCGGACATGAGACGTCTCCTCCAGGAATTGACTGGACAGTGTCAGGGCGCGGGCCACGTCGGCGCGGTCCCGCTTCTCGCTCTGCGCCTGCGACAGCCGGCGGAGCGTCCGGACGATCTCGTTCACGCGGCGGTCCGGTTCGGGGCCGGGGCGGATCTTCCCCCGCTCGACGTCGGCCACGCTGCAGCCCAGCCCGGCGGCGACTCGGCGAATTACCTCGTCCCGGGCCCGCTGCCGCGTCTGGTCCGGTGTCAGCACCCGCTCGTACAGGTTGCCGAGCACCTCGACCTGTTCGGCCCGGGCCCGCGCCCGCGCCGGCGGCTCGACGTCCGGCGGATGCCGCCCGCGAACGCTCCAGACGTAGAACGCGAGCACGACGAGGAACTGGAGCAGCGCGGGCATCAGGCCGAACTCCCGGATGAGGCCGATCAGGGTGCCCGCGTTCCCGATCCCGTGCGACCATTCGTCGAAGTACACCGGCCCGTCGCCCAGCAGCCCGAGCACGAACTCCAGGTTCCCGCCCCGGTCGATCCCGTGGTTCAGCACGGGGCTGGGCGAGCCGACCACGACGAACCGCCCGTTTCCGTGGCGGAGCTCGGCGGCGGCCGGGCGGCCGTGGGAAGTCGCCAGCGGGCGCCACGCCGCCTCCGGTCCGATGTCGAAGACCCGGGGCGAGCGCCACAGCGCCAGGTCCCGCTCTTCGCCAGCCGGGCCCGCCCGCTCCCGGCCGTCAGCGGTCCACTGCACCCGACACGAGCTCCCGGGGAGCGAGCCGGGGAACCCGCCTTCCACCTGATGCTTTTCGATGTCCGCCGCCATCAGCCGCACGCCGAAGTCGTCGGCAACCGTCAGCCCAAACGACGACATCAGGGCGGTCTGATCGCGCGTGAACTGGACCACCGTGTTGCCCCGGGCGATCCAGGCGCGGAGGTGATCGGTCGCAATGCCGTAGGTGGGCGCTCCGCCGGGGACACGCCGTTCCAGGTCGCCGCGATCGATGGGCAGGATCTGGATCAGCACGCCGCGCTCGTCGTCCCGCAGGCGCGGCCGATCCAGCGTGTGGACCGGTACGTCCAGC
>JAWODX010000174.1:0-5963 GCA_046483085.1 Planctomycetota bacterium | reverse complement strand
CGCCCCACCTGTTCGTCGTCAAGGAAAACTACGACCAGAAGGCCGCGTACATGCTCTCGAGCGGGACCGGCGAGGTGCTCTGGCGAACCGACCCCAAGAACCCCGGTGCGCGCCCGCCGATGTACTCGGCGTTCATCGAGCGCGGCCGCGTCTACGGGTTGCTGCCGCACCCCGGCCAGGGCTTCTACTTTGCCGCGCTCGACTGTAAGTCCGGCGATCTGCTATTCAAGCAGGAGGTGGCGGGCTACCAGGACAAGCCGGACGTGACGCTGGTGCCCCATCGGTTCGGGCCGCACGTGGTCGCCCGAATGGCGGACCGACAGGAGTTCGAGATCCGCGCATTCGACGCGGGGACCGGGAAGCCGCTGGCCCGGCTGAAGCGGAAGGGCGTCGGACCGTTCGGCGTCCACGGCCGCGTCTCCGCCGC
Organism: Planctomycetota bacterium; assembly: GCA_046483085.1. Classification (GTDB taxonomy): domain Bacteria; phylum Planctomycetota; class PUPC01; order PUPC01; family PUPC01; genus JAWODX01. The sequence continues at coordinate 5,536 of JAWODX010000174.1, read as the reverse complement.
CGTCCAGAACGGCCGGCTCGTCCTGCTGACGAAGGACAAGCTGGCGTTCTGAAGACGCACCTGCCCCAGCGCCTCGTCATGTCGTTTCAGTCGTCGGATCGTTTCGGCTCGATCCGGGCGCCGTCGGCGAGCTCCGGCGGCGGGTCGGGGATGACCAGGTCCCCGTCGCCGAGCCCGCTGACGATCTCCGCCTGCTCGTCGTTCTGGATCCCCACCTCGACCGGTGTCAGCTCCGCGACTTCGCCGCGCGCCGCGAACACGTGCCACCGGCCCGCCTGCTTGAACAGCGCCCGCTCCGGCACGAGCAGGGCGCCCTCCTTCCGGTCCGTGATGATCCGCACGTCGACCCGCACACCCGGGCGGAGCCGCAGCGCGCGGTTGTCGAACGCGATGATCACCTTGACCCGCTGCTGTTCGATGCCCAGCGACGAGATCTTCTCGAAGCCCGACGGATAGATGCGCTCGATCTGCCCGGTGACGGGATCGCCGCCGACCGCGGGGCCGAAGATCTCGACCGGCTGTCCGACCGCCATCCGGCCGACCTCCTCCGAGAGGATGTCCGACTCGATGCGGAGACTCGCCAGGTCGCCCAGCTTGAGCAGCGGCGTCCCGGCCCGGAGTACCTGCTTGTCTTCCTGCAGCACGTCGAGCACCGGCCCGGTCACCGGGGCGCGGATCTCGCACTTCGCCAGCTCGTCCTGGATGAGCGCCTCGTCCGCCCGGATCTGCTCGAGCTGCGCCTGGTACGCCGTCCGCTGGTATTCGTTGTCGTCGCGGGATTCGCGGAGCCGTTCCAGCTCCTTTTCCGTGCGCTCGAACCGTTTCTTCATCGCCTGCTCGATCTCGGTCGCCTCCTCGCACTTCGCCTTGAGCACGAGGTACCGCCGCCGGGCCTCGATGTGTTCGGTCTCGTTGATCGCCTCCTCGAGGAACAGTTGGTGCTTGCGCTTGTAGATCTTCTCCTCCTGGGTGAAGTCGATGTGGCAGGCCTCGCGGGCCTTCGCGGCGGCGGCATGGCGCGCGCGGGCCTCGTCGCGGGCCAGCTCGGCGGCGGCGATTTCTTCCGGCTTCGGCTTCGCCTCGTCGACCCCGACGATGAGCGCCTTGATCTCCGCCCGGCGGGCCTCCAATTGCTTCTGCTTCTGCTCCCGCTCGAACCGGTCCACCCGGGCGATCACCTGTCCCTTCTGAACCACGTCGCCTTCCCTCAGGTCGACACGGAGGAGCCGGCCGTCCACGGGCATGGCGACCAGGTAGTCCTCGTCGAGCCGCGTCTTGGCTTCCTCGATGACGAACGCCACGGCCGTGCCCCGCTTGCAGGCGACCACGTCGACCTCGGTCGGCCGCGGCCAGAGCAGGGCGGCGCCGATCGCTCCCGCCACCGCGATCACCAGGCCCCACGTCACGATCCGTTTCACGGGTTACTCCCTGCGTTTCAGGACCTCGACCATGTCGAGTCGGTTGATGCGCCGCCACGACGCCAGGTTCGCCACCAGCACGAAGAGCGCCAGCGCGAGGGCCGTGGTCACGAACGTGTCGCGGGTGATGTGAAAGGGCAGCCGGTACACGTCCGTCGCGTAGACCGTCGTCAGCCACCGGCAGAGCAGCACCCCCACCGGCAGCCCGAGCGCCAGCCCCACCGCCGCGAGCACCACATTCTGCCCGAACACGATCCGCCGGATCTCGCCCAGCGTGAAGCCGAGCACCCGCAGCGACGCCAGCTCGCGCGTCCGCTCGGTCAGCGAGATCGACGTCGTATTGTAGATGATGGCGAACGCGATCACCCCGGCGAACAGGCTGAGGAAGATGTTGCTGATGGCCATCGACTCGGCGAGGGTCTCCTCGAGGCGCCGACGGGACTCGGCCTTGACCTCGACCGTGGCCACCCCGGGCACGTCCTTCAGATGGCGGCTGAGCGCCTGCTCGCCGCCCGCCTCCGTCCGCACCAGCACCGAGTTCACGGCGAACGACTCGTCCAGCACCCGGCTCAGCGTCTCGATGTTCATGTATGCGCCCATGCCCAGGTACTGCCGGGCGACGTCTCGGACGCTGACCGTCGACCGACGCCCGACCTTGCCCAGGAGCGGCTCGATCACCACCGGGTCGGACGGCCCGACGGCCAGCTTCCGGGCGAGGCGGTCCGACAGCACCAGCCCGCTCTCGCCCACGTCGATCCGCCGGCCGTCCGTCGTCACCAGCCCCCGCAACCGGTCGCCCGGCCGGACCCCGGTGATCACGGTGTCTTCCGACCGCCAGCCGGCGGTCAGCGTGAAGGGGTATTCGAGGACCGGCTCGGCCCGGCGGACCTGCGGGAATCGCGTCGCTTCCAGCCAGGCCCCCTTGCCCCGCTCCGATTGCAGGCCGACGCGCACGTCCTGTCGCTGGAGCGTCCTGAACTGGTAGTCGATCATGTGCTCCATCGAGTCGCCGGTGAAGAACCCGAGCAGGAGCAGCGCGGCCGAGCACATCACGCCGAACACGGTCAGTGCCGAGCGCAGCTTGTACCGAAACGTGTCGCGCAGGATCATCTTCTGGATGAACGTAATCCGGCGCCAGAGCAGGCCGAGTCGCTCGAGCCACAACCGATGGCCGGACCGGGGGACGGCCGGGCGCATCGCCTGCGCCGGGTCGGTCGTCGCCACCCCGTGCACCGCCCACAACGAGCCGAACAGCCCGGCGGCCGCGCTGATGGCCAGCGACAGCGCCAGGATGCCGGGGTAGAAGCGATGGCGGAGGATGGGGAACTGGAAGAACTCGACGTACAGGGTCATCATCGCGTGGCCCAGCCACTGGCCGGCGAGGAAACCGAGCAGCCCGCCCGCGACCGACAGGAGCAGCGCGAACTTGAGGTAGTGCCCGCCGATGGCTGCGTTCGAGTAGCCATATGCCTTCAGCACGCCGATCGCCGTCCGCTCGCGCCGCACCACGCGGTGGAGCATGACCGTCAGGATCATGGCCGCGATCCCCAGGAAGATGGCGGGGACGACCCGGGCCGACACCCCCAGGCCCTTGATCTCGTCGCTCAGGTAGCGGTTGCTGAGCTGGTCGTCGCGATGGACCGCCGACAGGGCGCCGTAGGGCTTGAGGCGGTCCTCGATGCGGTCGAGCACGGCGTCTTCGTCGGCGGCGGGATCGAGGAACCCGACGACCTCGGTGCATGCCTCCTGCAGGCCGAGCGCCATCTCGGCGAAGTCGGCCTTGAGCCAGAGGATCGCGAACCGCCGGGGGTTGGGCAGGAACTCGCGCGCGCTGCGGATCATGTAGACGTATTCGGGGCTGAGGGCCGTGCCGACGATGCGGAGCGGCTGCCGCCGGTCGTTCATCGTCGCGTGGATCCGGTCGCCCGGGCGCAGCCGATGCTCCTTCGCGAACCGGTCGTTCACGATCACCTCGTTGCGCACCCCCGGCGAGAAGTACCGGCCGGAGACGAGGTGGATGTCGTTGATCGCCGCCCCCCGCTCGGCCGGCAGCGAGATCACTCGGCCGGTGGCCGGCTCGGGATCGCCCGCCACATCGAGGTTCACGTCCTCGACAATCCGGCCCTGGGCAGCCGCCACGCCGGGGATCGCCTCGACCTTGTCCACCGCCTGCCGCGGCGCCTTCTCCAGCCGGATCCAGAAGTCGGCGAACCGATAGCGCTCGTAGTACGTGTCGCGGGTCAGCCGGAGGCTGCGGTGGGCGGAGAGCACGCAGACGAAGCTGGCCACCCCGCAGAGGATGACGGCCGCCACGGCGAGCGACTGGCCCCACGAGCCGCCCAGGTCGCGCACCAGTTTTCGGTCGAGCACCTTCATCACCACTCCAGTTCGCTCGGCGCGATCGGCTCCTCGTTCTCCGTCAGCTCGCGCACGCGGCCGTCCATCAGCCGTACCACGAGGTCGGCCATGGCGGCGATGGCGGCGTTGTGCGTGATCGTGATCACCGTCGTCCCCGTCCGTCGGTTCACGTTCTGCAGCACGTCGAGCACGACCTTGCCCGTCGGGTAGTCGAGGGCGCCGGTCGGCTCGTCACAGAAGAGCACGTCGGGCCGCTTCGCCACGGCCCGGGCGATGGCGACCCGCTGCTGCTCGCCGCCGGAGAGCTGGGACGGGAAATGCGTCCGGCGCTCCTCCAGGCCGACCAGGCCGAGCGATTCGGCCGCGTCCATCGGCCGGTCGCTGATCTGCGTCGCCATCTGCACGTTCTCCTCCGCGGTCAGGTTGGGGATCAGGTTGTAGAACTGGAAGACGAAGCCGACGTGGTTTCGGCGGTACCGGGTGAGCCGCCGCTCGCCGTACGCCGACAGGTCCTCGCCCCGGTAGAACACGCGGCCGGCGGTCGGCGTGTCGATCCCCCCGATGATGTTCAGCAGCGTGCTCTTGCCCGAGCCCGACGGGCCGAGGATGACGACGAACTTGCCCTCGGGCAGCTCGAGGTCGATCTCGCGGAGCGCCGCGACCTCCACCTCGCCCATCTGGTACGTCTTCTTCAGCCCTTCCACCTTGAAGAGCGGCCCGCCGTTGCCGTCAGCCATCGGCTCCTCCTTGCGCGGGGCTGGCCGCCTCGCGCAGCGCCGCCAGGAAATCGTCGTCGACGACCCGGATCGCACCCTCGGGCGCCCCGAGCAGGCGGCGGATCGCGTCCTGGTACAGGTCGATCCGGCGCTCGAGCTGCGGCAGGCGCTCCGGATGCTCGCCGATCGTGAGCAGGAGCCCGGCGAGCATGTCGCTGAACGCCGAGGCGACGCGCAGGATCATCTCGCCGGCGAGATCCGGGTGCCCGGTGTCCATCAGCCCCTCGTCGACGCCCTGGCGAATGACGCGCCCGAGGAGCGGCCCGGCCCGCTCGACGTTCCGCTCGAACATCTTGTGCCGGAGCACGAGGTTCTCGTCACGGTACATCGCCCGGATGATCGTCAGCATCAGCGGCATCTGCTCCGCCTTCCAGCACCGGATCCTGCCGAAGAACCGGTTGAGCTTTTCGATCGCGTCGAGCCCGTCGGCCTCGACGATGGGCCGGACGAGGCCGAGGCTCTCGTCGGTCAGCCGCTCGACCAGGGCGTCGAGCAGGTGCTCTTTCGAGTCGAAATAGTGGTAGAACGCGCCCTTGGAGACGCCGACCTCCTCGATGACCGCGCTCACGGTCGTCTCGTCGTAGCCGTGCCGCAGGAAGAGCCGGCGGGCGGCGTCGAGCAGTTCGTTTCGTCGTTCGTCGTAAGCCTTGACGATCCTCGCAGCCATGGTTGCTTGCTCCTCCAGGGTGAGGCGACCGACGGTCGGTACATACCGACCGTCGGTCTATCCAAGTCTATCCCCTCTGCCAGGCCGTGTCAAGTCGTTTTTCCGCTGGAGCGTCGCACCAGCTCCAGGCTGACAGGACATATAGGTCTTAGCACTACAACGCTAGACTGTCACGAGCGGAACGGCATAAGGCCTTGACAGAACGCGCACAACCGCCTGAGCATGGAGAAGACAATCAGAACCGATAACAACATCCGCATAGAGACAAACACCGGGATGAACAACGGTTCCGGCCCCCACTACAGTTCGCTCACCGA
>JAWODX010000163.1:0-13365 GCA_046483085.1 Planctomycetota bacterium | reverse complement strand
CGCAGCCAGTGGTTCGTCCTGCGGCGCGGGAAGAAGGGGGTCTGGTATGTCACCGATATCGACGGCCAGGTCGCCTGCGGGATCCCGATCCCATGGTCCCCTCGGCCGTCGGCATCGGCTGGGAGGAGGCCGAGCCCCGCCAGGTCGCGGCCATCAAGGGCGAGGTCCACGGGGCCCTCGGCGTCGGGCCGAAGGGCGACGGCAGGTCCTACCTCCACGTCCTCTCCACGGCCGGCGACCGTATGTTCCTCTACGACAGGGAGGCCCGAAAGCTCAAGGACGTGACCGGGAAGCTCGGCCTCGGCTCCAGGTCGGTCGCTGCCGCCTGGGGCGACTTCAATGGCGACGGCCGGATCGACCTCGCCTCGTGGGACGGTGAGCGGCTCACCACCTGGCTGCAGAACAAAAGGGCGACATTCGACGCGAAACCCTCCGGCGCCGGGCTTTCCGAGTGCATCGGCCTGGCGATCTGCGGCGTCGGAAGGACGATGAAAGCCGGCCTGCTCGCGAGCACGACCGGCGTGCCGGTGCTCCTCGCGCCGAAGGGCGACGGCACGTTCACGGCGAAACCGATCGCCGACGCCCACAAGGGGGGAAAGCTGGGAACACCGCATGCCTGCCTGGTCGCCGACTTCGACGGCGACGCCGTGCCGGACGTCCTGCAGCCGTTCGAAAAGGGCGCGATCTTCTTCCGCGGGACAAGCCCCGGCCGGTTCGACGACGGCAAGGCGCTCGAGAACCTGGGCACGGGCGAGGGGCACGCGCGGATCAACACCGGCGACTACGACCACGACGGCCGGCTCGACGTGTTCGTCGCCGCCGAGGAGGGCTGCCAGGTCTGGCACAACCTGGGCGGCGGCGCCTTCGCCGAGGCCATGGAGTACACCGGCGAAATGAAGTACATCTCCCAGCCGGGCGCCCGCAGCGGCATGACCGTCGACATCAACAACGACGGCCGACAGGACGTGTTCATCACCTACATGAACCGCGAGCCGCAGATCTTCTTCAACCGCGGGTTCCTCAGCTTCGGCCACGCCCACCGCCCGATCGACCTCCAGGAATGCGGGCTCTTCCCGCCCAAGAACGTTCCGGGGAAGGACGAGGTGGTCGAGCGCAAGAACAAGGGCCAGCGGGCGGGCCTCGTCCGCGACCTGGACGGCGACGGCGCCCAGGACATGGCGATCGTGCTCGAAGACGGCAGCCTGTGGGTCTACTGGCGCGCGGTCGGCGGGGCCGACCCGCTGTGTGTCCGTGCGGCGCTGCCGCCCGGCGGGCCGGCCGGCCCGGTCGCCGTGTCCGCAGTTCGCCAGGGCCGCTCGCTCGGGGCGTGGAACGTCGTGGCGGGCACGTCGCCCTCGTTCTTCGGACTGGTCCAGGAGGGCCCGTGCCTGGTCAAATGGCGGTGCCCCGGTTCGAAGCCGCGCGAAAAGGAAATCATCGTGGAAGGCGGCCTGGCGCGGTACCTGCTGAAACCGTAGCCGTCAGAGCACCTTCAGGATCATCAGCGTCAGGTCGTCGTACTGGCGTGCGTCGCCGATGAACGCGGAGACGTCGGCCTGAACCGCCTCGAGGATCGCGCCGGCGGGCCGATCGCGGGTTCGGCGGATCGACTCCTTCAGCCGCTCGTACCCGAACTCCTCGCTGTCGGCGTTCGTCGCCTCCCACATCCCGTCGGTCAGGAACGCGACCAGGTCGCCCGGCCGAAGCAGCACGGGCTCTCCCTCCGAGTATCGCAGGCCACCGTGGATCCCGAGCGGCATCCCGCGTGCGTCGAGCCGCTCGAACTCGTCGCCGTCGCAGGGGAGGCGGAGCGGGCGTTCGTGCCCGGCCACCGCGTATCGCAGCATCTTCGTGCCCAGGTCCAGCACCCCGGCGAACATGGTCATGAAGTGATCGTCGAGCATGTCCGCGGCCAGGACGTCGTTCAGCCGGGTCAGGCAGTTCCCCGGCCCGTCCTCCACCTGGAGCAGAGCGCGCAGGGCGGACCGGGCGCTCGCCATGAGGAGAGCCGGCCCGATCCCATGGCTGGACACGTCACCGATGGCCACGGCCAGCCGGCCGCCGGGCAGCCGCAGGAAGTCGTAGTAGTCGCCGCCCGCCTCGTGACACGGCTGGTTCCACCCTTCGATCTGGAACCCGTGGAGGCCGGGCGGCGCCTCGGGCAGGAAGCCGCGCTGGATCCGGCGGGCGATCGCGAGCTGCTCGCGCATCCGCCCCGCCTCCACCAGCTCGTCGATGGCCAGGACGTCGTCTTCTTGATCCGCCATCCCCCGACCCGCCTTGCAGGGCCAGAACCCGTGAGCGTGCGATTATAGAGGGCGCAGCCGGGCGAATCAATCGCGCGTCCGGCCTCGCCGGGGGCACGGCTTGACGCCGCACCCGCCGGCCGAGTATCATCGGCGCACCGGCTCGAACGCCCGTCGGAGGTCGCCCCATGTCGCAAGTCACGCGGTTCGGTGTGTCCATGGACGAGGAGCTGCTGGCGAAATTCGACGCGCTGGCGAAGCGGCGCGGCGCGGCCAACCGCTCGGAAGCCATCCGCGACCTCATCCGCGATGCGCTCGTCGAAGAGGGCTGGCAGTCGGGGAAGGGCGAGGCGATGGCCGCCGTCGTCATCGTCTACGACCACCACTCCCGCGAGATCAATCGCCGTCTCAACCACATCCAGCACGAGCGCACGGACGCCGTCGTCTCGTCGCTCCACATTCACATGGACGAGCACCGGTGCATGGAGATCATCGTGTTGCGCGGCGAGCGCGGGCTGCTGAACCAGCTTGCCTACCGGATCATCGGGACCCGCGGGGTCATCCACGGCCGGATGGTCACCAGTACGACGGGGAAGGAACTGGCGTGAGGGATGCCGTGCCCGTCATTCGGCTCGACCACCTGACCAAGCGGTACGGCCCGATCACGGCGCTCGACGACGTGACGCTGAGCGTGAGGGCGGGCGCCGTCGGCCTGCTCGGGCCGAACGGCGCCGGCAAGAGCACCCTGATCAGCCTGCTGCTCGGCCAGGTCCCGGCCACCGGGGGCTCGGGGTCCGTGCTGGGTTTCGACATCCGCCGCCAGCGGCGCTCGGTCCGACAGCGGACGGGCTTCGTGCCGGAGACCGACTGTTTCATCCCGGGGATGAGCGGCGTCGGGTACGTCGTGTTCGCCGGCCGGCTCGCCGGCATGGACCCCAGCTCGGCCATGCAGCGGACCCACCAGATGCTCGATCTCGTCGAACTGGAGAACGAGCGGTACCGGCCCGTCGAGACATACTCGGCCGGCATGAAGCAGCGGGTGAAGCTCGCGCAGGCACTAATACACGACCCGGAACTGGTGTTCCTCGATGAGCCCACGAACGGGATGGACCCGCGCGGCCGGCGCCTGATGCTTCGGCTGATGAACGAGCTGCCCCGGCGCGGCGTCTCCATCCTGTTGTCGAGCCACCTGCTGCCGGACGTCGAAGAGGTCTGCGAGCGGGTGATCGTTCTCGGCCGGGGCCGCGTGCTGGCGGAAGGGGAGATCCCCGAGATGCGCAAGCCGTCGGAGACGCGCTGCCGGGTCCGGGTGGCCGGCGACGACGGGCCGTTCCGTGACCGGCTGCGCGGGGCGGGGGTGGAGATCGCCGGGGAGGGGGAGGGCGCCCTCGACCTCGAGCTGCCGGCGGCCAATCGCCACGACCTCGTGCTCGGGGCGGCGGTCCGGGCGGGCGTACACGTGCGCGAGCTTCGGCCGCACCGAAGCTCGCTCGAACAGGTCTTCCTCGACGCACTGCAGGCGCAGCGCGAGGCGGACCGGGCGGCGATGCACCCGGCCGGGGGAGGCGTCGATGCCCGTACGCCGTAGAGGATACCGCCGATGGGAGGGCGAACTGGGCAGCCACCGATGGACGTGGCTCGCCATCCTGCAGAACGGTCTCCGGCTGGGGATGAAGCAGAAGCAGGCGGCGCTCGTCCTGTGGGCGGCCATCCCCGGCGCCCTGTTTGCGGGGGTGGTCTTCTACCTGCTGGCGCTGGTCGCCAGGCAGGAGCAGGGGACGGTCGAGGCGAGCCGCTTCCTGCGGGCGCTGCTCCAGCTCCTTCGGCTCCAGGGGATGCGCGGGCCGAGCGTGGCGTCGATGATCGTCCCCACGTGGCACCTCGTCTTCTTCCGGCTCGTCAACTACCAGCTCCTGCTCATTCTCATCGTGCAGGCGAAGTTCTCGGCCGACCTGGTGGCCGGCGATCTCCGGGCGAACGCCCTGCCGATCTACTTCTCGAAGCCGATCACCGTGAGCACCTACCTGCTGGGTAAGTGGCTGGTGGCGTTCCTGTTCGCGAGCGCCGTGACCCTGGTCCCGAACCTGCTGGCCTACGCCGGCGGGCTGCTCGTCTCCGACACGCTGGTTCAGCTCGGTCGGACGGCGGGCCTGTTGTGGCGGCTCGCCGCGCTGTCGGTGGTCATCGCCGGGGTGAGCAGCCTGGTGACGCTGGCGATTTCCGCGCTCTTCCGCGACCGGCGCGCCGTCGCCGTCGCCTGGGTCGCCCTGATCCTGCTCACCAGCCTGGCCCAGGGGGTGTTCGACGAGAACGCCGCGTCCGACGTGGCGAAGGGCCCGGCCGGCGCGGTCTCGCTCTACCGGACCGCCATGCGGTTCAGCTACTGGGTACTCGACATCGACCGGGCGGTCGAGGCGAGCGGGCAGCGCGAGTTGCTGGCGGGAGTGGCGGGCAGCGACGTCTACGGGGCCGGAACCAACTACGCGTGCGCGGTATTGGTCGGCCTCGCGGTCGTGGCCCTGGCGATCTGTATGAAACGGGTCCACCGATTCCAGGTGGCCGCCGTCAACGCATGAGGAGGCGCCGGTGGGCGCTGTGATCGAACTGCGCGGGCTGTCGAAGTGGTACGGCGAGGTGATCGGTCTGAACCACGTGACCGCGTCGATCGGGTCGGGGATCACCGGCCTGCTCGGCGAGAACGGCGCGGGCAAGACGACGCTGCTCTCGCTGGTGACCGGGCAGCTCCGGCCCAGCCGCGGCGAGATCGCGGTGTTCGGCGAGCGGCCGTGGAACAACGCCGCGCTCCTCTCGCGCGTCGGCTATTGTCCTGAGGGCGACTCGTTCTGGCGCGGGCTGACCGGCCGGGGGTTCGTGCGATTCCTCGCCCGGCTCAGCGGCATGGACCGCGCGCACGCCGACCGGGCGGCGGACCGCGCGCTCGAGCTCGTCGGGATGACCGAGCACCAGGGGCGACGGATCGCCGGATACTCGCGCGGCATGCGGCAGCGGACGAAGATCGCCCAGGCGCTCGTCCATCGACCGGACCTCCTGATCCTCGACGAGCCGCTGGCGGGGACCGACCCGGTCGGCCGGTCCGAACTGATCGACCTGTTCAAACGCCTGGCGGACGCGGGCGGGACCGTCATCGTGTCCAGTCACGTGCTCCACGAGATCGAGGCGATGACCGAGAACATCCTGCTCATCGACCACGGCCAACTGGTGGCGGAGGGGAACGTGCGGGAGATCCGGGCCCTGCTCGAGGGCCGGCGGCATCGGATCTTCGTGCGCACGCCGGCCGCGCGCCGGCTCGCGACACTCCTCGCCCCGAAGGAGCACGTGGTCAGCCTGGCCGTCGAGGAGGACGGCGGCCTCTTGCTCCACACGAGCGATCCGGAACGCCTCCTCGACGACCTGCCGCGGATCCTGGTCGACAACGACATCCCCTGTTCGGAGGTGGCCTCGCCGGAGGACAACCTCCAGGCCGTGTTCGGGTACCTGACGAGGCGACTCCAATGAGCGGCGAAGCCGACGAGATCCTCCCGTCGCCCGGCCGGCTCAGCGGCCGGTCCGCGTGGACGACCCTGGCGCTGTTCGCGGCCCGTCAGGCGACCTGGAGCCGGCGCGCGATCCTCGCCTACGTGCTCCTCGGCCTGCCGCTCGTCGTTGCCGCGGTGATCGTGAACGCCGCGCCCATCAAGGGCCCCGGCCAGGCCGCCGAGATCTACTGGGCGCTCACCCTGCTCATGATGCTCACCGCGTCGCTGCCCCTGGCCGCCATGCTGTCGTGCGGCCCGCTCATCCTGAACGAGGTGTCCGACGGGACGCTCGTCTACCTGCTGACGAGGCGACTGCCGCGGCAACGGGTGCTGCTGGCGAAGTTCGCGGGCGCGACCCTGTCGATCATCGGCCTCGCCGTGGTTGCCCAGGCCGTGTTATTCCTGATGTTCGCAGTGGGCGGCCCGGGGCTGGGCGCGGCCGAGACGGTTCCGGCGCTGACCGGCGGGCTGTTCGTGGTGGCGGTCTCGGCCCTGGTCTTCGCGGCGGTCTTCACCGCCATCGGGGTCCTCTTCCGCAAGCCGCTGGGCGTGGGGATCGGCTACCTGATCGTGACCGAGTGGGTCTTTCTCCGGCTGCCGGTGGGCATTCGCCGGTTCACGGTCGGCTACCACCTGCGCTGCTTGCTGGCCGGGGTGTGCAAGGCTCCGAGGCTCGAGGAGTTGTTGGCGCAGGTCCTGGGCCGGCCGTTGGAGTCGCCGGTCGCGGCGGCGTGGATCCTGCTGGCGGTGGTGGTGAGCGGGCTGGCGGCCGCGGCCGTCCTGGTGGCGCGCCGGGAATTCACCCGGGCGCGGGAAGAAGAACGATAGCGACACGCGGAGGTGCCGACGTGGACCTGTTCGAAGCCGCCGAGGCGAGGAAGAGACGAGAGTCCGCAGGAGCCGGGGAGGGCGGCCCGGACGTGCTGACCGTCTCCGCCCTGACGGCGATGATCAAGCAGACGCTCGAGGAGCGCTTTCCAAGGGTCTGCGTGGTGGGCGAGATCTCGAACCTGACGACCGCCCGCTCGGGCCACGTCTACCTGACGCTGAAGGACGAGAACGCGGAGATCGGCGCGGTCATCTGGCGAAGCACGGCGAGCCGCGTCCGCTTCGAACTCGAGGACGGGCAGGAGGTGGTGGTCCGCGGCCGGGTGGCCGTGTACGAGAAGCGGGGCCGGTATCAGATCATCGTGAGCAAGGTCGAGCCGAAGGGCGTCGGCGCTCTCCAGCTCGCGTTCCTCCAGCTCCGCGACAAGCTGAAGAAGGAGGGCCTGTTCGATCCGGCGCACAAGAAGCCGCTGCCGTTCATGCCGGCGACGATCGCGCTGGTGACGTCTCCGACCGGGGCGGCCGTCCACGACATGCTCACGATGATCCTCAGCCGGTTCCCGCCCGCCCACGTGGTGATCTGTCCGGTCGCCGTGCAGGGGGCCGAGGCGGCGCCGCAGATCGCCGCGGCGATCCGCGAGCTGAACGAGCGGGGCGGGATCGACGTGATGGTCGTGGGCCGGGGCGGCGGCAGCCTGGAGGACCTGTGGCCGTTCAACGAAGAGGCCGTCGCCCGGGCCATCTTCGACTCGGAGGTGCCCGTCGTCTCGGCCGTGGGCCACGAGGTGGACGTGTCCATCTCCGACCTGGTCGCCGACGCCCGCGCCCTGACGCCGACCAAGGCGGGGGAGCTGGTGGTCCCGTCGGTCGAGCAGCTCGGGGACCGGCTCGACGCGGCGCGTGATCGGCTGGGGCGAGCGCTGGTGACCGCGGCGCGACACACGCGGGCGCGGCTCGACGCCGCCGCGCGAAGCTATGGCATGCGCCTCCCGCTCGAGCGCGTCCGACAGCACCAGCAACGACTCGACGAGCTGACCGGCCGGCTGGAGCGAACGTGGGCGCGCCACTCGGAGCGGATCCGGGCCCGCCTCGACCACCTCGAATCGGCGCTCCGGTCGCTCAGCCCCTACCACGTGTTGGCCCGGGGCTACAGCATCACCATGCAGGCGGGCGGCAGCAGGCCGATCCGGTCAAGAGACGCGGTCGAGCCCGGCGCGAAAATCCGCACGGTCCTGCACGACGGGGAGCTCGACTCGATCGTGGAATCGACGCGGGACGGCGGCGGACGGGGCGCGTGACGCCCGCTCCGGGAGCCGGCCGGGCGGAGCGCAGACGGGTCTGGCGAGAAATGCGATGCGTCGAGCGCGTTGACAGCCTCGGAGAACCGCGCTAACATGCCCCTGGACATGAGACAAGCAGGTGGGCACCATGCGAGACATCAGCGATATTCTGCGGGAATGGCCCTACGATCCCGACGCGTCGGTGCGCAAGCTGGTCGGTGACGAAGGGCGGGAACTGATCCAGGTCCGCACCCCGCTGGGCATCGAGCAGTACGAGCTGGTGGGGCGGCCGGACGCCTTGCGGCCGCACGGGTTTGAATCGGCCCTGGCATACGCGGACAATCAGCGCGAGGAAACGATCCGGCGGACCGGCAGCGCCGGCGAGTTCCGAATCGACAGCGAACTGGCCGGCGAGCTCCAACAAGAGGGCCTGCTCTTCTATTACCGCTATCTGGTCTGTTTCCAGATCGGGGAGTACGACGTGGTGGTGCGGGACACGGCCCGCAACCTCCAGATGCTCGACCTGCTCCGAGCCCACTGTGACGATGAGGAATCCATCAACGCCAGTGAGCAGTACCGGCCGTACGTGATGCGGATGAACGCGGCGGCGCGGACCTTGCTCGCCGTGGGGGAGGACGACTACCCGCTGGCCCGCAACATCATCGACAAGGCACTCCACCGAATCGCCGGGCTGCCCGAAGTGTCCACACAGACGTTCGACTATGAGAAGCAGCGCTCGCTGGCGATCCTGCGCGGGATGAAGAAGGCCATCCCCAAGGCGAAGCCGGTCTCGGAAGAGGCCGAACTGCGGAAGGAGCTGGACAAGGTGATCGCGGAAGAGAATTACGAGCGAGCGGCGCAGATCCGCGACCGCCTCCGGGAGCTGACCTTCCCCCGCGACGAGTCCCACAGCCAGACGTCGGACCTCAAGTCGAAGGACGAATAAGGCGCGGCCCGGTCAGCGCATCTGCCCCCGGATCGCCCGGTTGACCCGGTTCATGAGCGCCGCGAAGTCCGCCTCCGCCCGGGCCAGCTCCTGCATCTTCGGATTCCCGGTGACCGTCTCCTGAAGCTCGCGGACCTCGTGCTTTTCTTGCGGCTCGACCGGCTTGCCCGCCTGTTCCTTCTGCGCAATCGCCTCCGACGCCTCGTCCAGCCGGTCCATCGCCTCTTGCAGTTCCTTCTCCTCGTCGACCTGTTTCCGTCGGTCGGAGAGGGCCTTGTAGGCGTCCGACTGTGCGATCGACTTGCCCAGGCTCTCGGCCTGCTCGATGATGTCCTCCACGCGTGACCTCCCAGAATCGGTTGTGTTCACTCGGCTGCGGCTCCGCGCCGGCGCGTCACTCGGGCGGCTCGACGGCGGCCGGCTTGGCCTTGACAATGACTTCGGGCCCCGGGGGGAGCTCGATCTGTTCGGCGATCTCCCGCTTGACCTTCGCCCGGGTCTCGGGATCCTTCGCCCCGACGGTGTAGCGGACGGTCCTCTGGATCTCGGGCGTCTTGGCCGGGTCCACGTCGGTAAGGTCGACGATCGCCCGGACCGCCACGTCGGCCTCCTCGAACAGGTCCTCCGGACCGCTGAGAGTCACCTCGGGGATGGCCTCGAGCGGCTTCCGCGTCTGGTCGCGGAGCACCGTGTAGGTGAAGCCCGGCGGGCCGTGGACGAAGACCGGGACGTTCTCGAACACTCTGTCGGTCTTGAGCTGGATGAAGTAGAACCAGATGATGACTTTCGGCTCTTCCGGCGAGAGACAGTCCCGCAACCCGGTCTTGGCGTCCCCGGTATCCAGCCTGGACCTCGCCTTCCAATTTTGCGGCCCCAGCCCACTGATGTCGTGTTGCAGGGGATGGATGCTCTGGCGCTCTTTGAGGATGCTGCGCGGGCCGCGCACCATGACCTTGTTGGGCACGGGGCTGATCCGGTGGATCCGATAGCCTTCCTTCAACTCCCCCTTGAGGTCCTTCTCTCTGTCGACCGTCACCTGGAGACGTTTCCTCGTCATCTCGTCGATGACGACGGAGATTCGGTCGGGCTGGACCGACTTGACCGCGATGGTGTCGGGCACGTTCTGGATGTCGTCGGGGCCGATCTGAATGGTGACCGGCTGCGGGGCCCTCGAGGTGTCCGGCAGGCGCTTGACCTTCTCGGTGATGCGGATCTCGGCCGAGAGCGATTCCTCGCGGAACTGGGCGATGGCCCGCTCCGGCCCGCGCAGGAGCACGCGCAGCATCTGGGGCCGGCGCGGGTCGAGCAGGAACTTGTCGTCGGGCACCGTCAGGCGGAGCGGGACACTCACCTCCTTGGCCTTGTCCCGCTGCTCGCTGACGTAGATCCACGTCGCCGTGGCCAGGGCCACCGAGATCAGCTTGAGCCACTTGTCCTTCAGAAGCAGGGCGATGATCTTGCTCAACTCAGCTCCTTCGGCGGCACCGCCTGGAAACCCTCCTCCGACGAGACCGCGTGCAGAAGCTGGCGCAGCGCCTTCTCGTCCACGTTCCTCGTCAGGTGACCGCGCTCGGCCACGGACACCTGTCCCGTCTCCTCCGAGACGATGATCGCCACCGCGTCGGCCTCCTCGGTCACGCCGATCCCCGCCCGATGCCGGGTGCCCAGGCTCGTGTCGATGTTCGGGTTCTCCGAAAGCGGGAACAGGCACGCGGCCGCCAGGACCCGGTCGCCCTTGATCACCACCGCCCCGTCGTGCAGCGGCGAGCCCGGCCGAAAAATGCTGACCAGCAGCTCCGCCGTCACCTCCGCGTCCAGCCGCTTCCCGCCCTCGGTATACGTCTTCAGACCCACCGACCGCTGCACCGCGATCAGGGCGCCGATCCGCTGCCGCGACAGGGTCATCACCGCCCGGGTGATCTGTTGGGACGCATCCCAGCGCTCCTGCACGAATCGAGTGAACAGGGGGCTCTGGCCCACGCGGAGGAGTGCCCCCCGGAGCTCCGGCTGAAACACCACGATCAGGATGAACACCACGAACGCCGCACTCTTGTTAATCAGCCAGCTCAGGACGTACATGTCGAGCTTGGCGGCCAGGGTCAGGAAGATGACGACGATGACCACGAACACCGCGGCGAGGCCGCGCAGGACGCCGGCACCCCGGCTGCCTCGCAGGAAAGACAGGACGAAATAGATCAGGCAGGCCAGAAGACCGATCTCCACCAGCGCCTGCCAGTTGAAAAGCTGCAACTCGTTCAATCCCCCCCGAGATCGCGTTTCGTTCCGAACAGGACGGCGTCCGCCATCGCCGCGGCCTGACACGCCGCTTCCACATCGTGCACCCTGATTATAGACGCCCGCCCCGCAATGCTCAAGACATTGAGGGCGAGCGACGGATGCAGGCGGCGTTCGACCGGGAGGCCCAGGGCGTGCTCGATCATCGACTTCCGCGAACAGCCGATCAGGATCGGCCGTCCCAGCGAGGCCAACACCGGCAGCCGACGAATGATCTCGCTGTTGTGGGCCAGCGTCTTCCCGAACCCGATGCCCGGATCGACGACCATCCGGTCGACCCGGACGCCCCCTTCGGCCGCCCGCGCCATCGCCCGGCGCAGGTACAGCGTGATCTCGCGCACCACGTCCTCGTAGTGGGGCGACTTCTGCATGGTTCGCGGCTCGCCCTGCATGTGCATGAGCACGAGGCCCGCGTCGTGTTCCGCCACCAGCGGCGCCATCTCCGGATCGCTGAGCGCGGTCACGTCGTTCACCACGCTCGCCCCCGCCGCCAGCGCCGCCGCCGCCACCGCCGACTTCGCGGTGTCGATCGAGACGGGGACCTCGGTCGCTTCCGCCAGGGCCGCGACCACCGGCTCGGTCCGACGGCGCTCCTCGTCGGCGGGGCAGGGCTCCGCCCCCGGGCGGGTCGACTCGCCGCCGACGTCCAGGACGTCCGCGCCCTGCGCGACGAGCTCCCGGCCGTGCTCCACTGCCTCTTGCGTCTCCAGGAACTGTCCGCCGTCGGAGAACGAGTCGGGCGTCGTGTTGATGATCCCCATCACCAGCGTCCGACCGTCGAGATGGAGCCGGTGGCCGCGACAGGCGAGATACCCCGGCCGCTCGGCGAACGCGTCGAGCGCGGCCAGCACCACCTGGGCCGGCCCGCTCAGCTCCCGGGCGCGGTCCCGGACGTTCTCGGCGTCGCCCGCGACGACCGTGCCGTCGGCCAGCTCGACCCGCGTCGGGCGCCCCTGTTCGTCCCACCCGGTCACCAGCGGGTTGAGTTCGAGTGCGGAGCGGGCGATCAGCCAATCGTCGTTCATGAGTTCCCCGCGAGCGGCTGATGGACGTCGACCTGCTCAGGACATCCGACAGGATCCGGGCAAAGCAGGCATTCCTGCCTGCTGCGCGGCCGACAGGGATGTCTGCCCCGCTGTCTTGTCAGAGGCCCTTACTTGACGGGCGAGTATCCCGGTTCCTGATCGGCGGCGTCCGTCTTCGGTTCGGCCGGCTCGGGCTCGGTGTCGGCGGCCGTCTCCGGCTCCGGAGCCGTGGTTTCCAGGGACCCGGTCGACGCGGGCAGGTCGGGCTCGGGCAGTTCCTCGCCCCGGATGATCGCGTCGACCTCCTCAGCGGTCAGAACCTCGCGTTTCAACAGCTCCTCCACGACCGCCTTGACCGCCTCGCCATTGTCGGTCAGGGACTGGCGCGCGTTCCTGGTCGCGTCGTCGATGATGCGGCGGATCTCCTTGTCGATCTTCCGGGCGATCTCGGCACTGATCTGCTCGTGTCGGGAGATCTCTCGGCCGAGGAACAGGTGCTCCTCCACGTCGCCGTACACGATGGGGCCGAGCTCGTCGCTCATCCCCCACTGGGTGACCATCCGCCGGGCGATGTCGGTCGCCCGCCGAATGTCGTCCGCCGCCCCGGTGTGGATGTCGTCGCAGAAGAGCTGCTCCGACACGCGGCCGGCCATCAGCGTGGAAATCGTGGCCATCGCCTTGCGCCGCCCCAGCATGTACGTGTCCTTCTCCGGCAGGTGCATGGTCGCGCCCAGCGCCATTCCGCGCGGGATGATCCCCACCTTGTGCAGCGGCTCGTGATCGGGATCGAGGTGGGCGACGATCGCGTGCCCCGCCTCGTGGAAGGCGATGACGCGCCGCTCACGCTCGTCGATGACCCGGCTGCGGCGCTCGCGCCCCCACATCACCCGGTCGCGGGCGTCTTCCAGGTCGGCCAGTTCGACCGCGTCGTGGTCCCGCATGGTGGCGAGGATCGCCGCCTCGTTGATGAGGTTCTCGAGGTCGGCGCCGGAGAAGCTCGGCGTGCTGCGGGCGATCGTCTTCAGGGCCTCCTCGTCCCCCAGCTTGATCTCCTTGGAGTGGACCTGGAGGATCCCCTCGCGGCCCTTGATGTCGGGGAGGTCGACGATGATCTGGCGGTCGAACCGGCCGGGCCGGCGGAGGGCGGGGTCCAGGACGTCCGGCCGGTTCGTCGCCGCGATGACGATCACCGCCTCGTCCGTCTCGAAC
>JAWODX010000570.1:0-4851 GCA_046483085.1 Planctomycetota bacterium | reverse complement strand
CCGATAGAGACCCCCATCCGGACTCGGACGAAGCGGCGCTACCGCCCTGCGCCAGGTCGATAACCATGATCCGTTGACGCACCCCTCCCGGCCCACCAGCGCCGCGACCATCCACGCCGCCACGACGTCCAGGTCGGCCAGGCAGATGAACAGAGCCATGAGGAGCATCTTGTCGGCGACCGGATCGAGGTAGTTTCCCAGCGGCGACCGGTCCGGGTCCCGCCGGGCCAGCATCCCGTCGAACACATCGGTCGCCATGTCGCCATGGCGACCGCGAACAGGCCGAGCGCCGCCCACGCGGCGACCGGGCCGGCCGTGTACATCAGGACGATGATCGGGATGGCGAGGACCAGCCGGGAGGTGGTGAGCAGGTTCGCGGCGTTCATTGCGACCCCGCGAGCGTTCGCAGCCAGGCCGCGACGAGAGCGAGCACCGCCGCCGCGAACAGAAGCGTCCCCCAGAACTGGAGCGACCGAATGATCCGCCTCATCATGGCCTTCGTGAGCTCCTCCGGATACAACCGATCACACCCGCTGGACTCCCGTGTCTCTGAATCGGGATGCGAATTGTACCCCCGGCTCAAGCACATGTCAAAGGAGCGGAGACCTCATCGGCGGCGAAGGCCGGCCGCCCGCGGCGGGATCGCATGGGACTTCCCCGTGGCCGAGTTGATAACCGATAATGGGGGATTCGGGGACATTCGTACTCTTGCTCGTGCCCTTGCTCGTACTCTTGCTCGTTCCCTTGCTCGTACTCTTGCTCGTGCCCTTGCTCGTGCTCGTGCTCGTCCTCGTCCTCGTGCTCTTGCTCCTGCTCGTGCTCTTGCTCACGGTTCTCGATTGGAGCCAAGCGCCGAGGACGACGACGATGACGAGGAGGACGACGATTCCGGCCACCGGCGAGGTGCGGGTTCGTGGAAGCCAAATACCCCCCATTGTGGTTATCGACTCCCCGTGGCCGCGGGCCTTGACACCATGTCGCCGCGCCGGGTACCCTCGGGCAAACACCGGCCGGAGGAGAAGCGAATGAGCGAGGAGTTGAAGGTCTACATCTCGGTCGATTTCGAGGGTGCGGCGTGCGTCGTCGGCGAGGCGGGCAAGACCCTCGGCGCGAGCGGCCAGTACGAGGAGGCCCGGCGGATCGTCACCGGCGAGGCGAACGCCGCCGTCGAGGGATGCCTCGACGCCGGCGCGACCGACATCCTCGTCAACGACGCCCACGACGGCGGGAGCTGCATGATCCACGACCAGATGCATCCCCGGGCACGGGTCCTGCTCGGCACCCCGCGGCCGCGGCGGTTCCTCGGACTCGACGACAGCTTCGCCGGCGTCATGCTGCTCGCCTATCACCCGATGGCCGGGGTGACCAACGGCGTCCTCTCGCACAGCTATTCGAGCGTCGGCATCCAGCACATGTGGCTGAACGGCCGGCGGATCGGTGAGATCGGGTTCGACGCCGCCTGCGCCGGCCGGCTGGGCGTCCCGGCGGTCCTCGTCTCGAGCTGCGCCGAAGGCTGCCGCGAGGCGGCCGAGTTCCTCGGCGACGTCGAGACCGTCATCACCAAGTGGGGCATCTCGCGGAACGCCGCCATCTCGCTCTCGGTGGCCGAGGCACGCGACCGGATTCGCGCGGGCGCCCGCCGCGCCTGCGAGCGGGTCGGCGAGTTCGAGCCGTTCACCGTCGACCCGCCGCTTGAGCTGAAGACCGAGTACAAGCTCGAGTCGGCGGTCGACGGGAAACGCGGCGGCGAGCGGGTCGGCCCGCGGACGTTCGTGCGGCGCAGCGACAACATCTTCGACCTGCTCTGATGCCCGCGACCGGCCTAACCTGCTCCTGTTCCGATACGTAGGACTGCGCGGCCGGTCCGGCCGCCGCTGTTGCCCCGGCGCAACGCGCGGGGCCTGACGTAACACACTCCCCACCAATTGCTTACGAACGGGGGCCCCTGCGGGCCGCGGAGCCGGCCGGACGTGATGTTGCGAAAAAGCGACGGCCCGAGCGCGCCGCGTCCGACCGAGGCCCGACACAGTCATTCCATAAGTGAGTGCCGCCCAGGCCTTTATCCGAGATCCTGCGTGCATTCGGCAATTCCCGCGGACTCCGGCATGCGGTTTGCTCTCTAGCAAGGTGAGATTGTGAGATTGCGATCAGGGCGGCCCGCCCGGCCAGGCGGGCCGATGCGGGTTGTCAACAAAGAGGATATTCAGGTGAAGCTCGGCCTTCCGTTGCCCGGTCGCGGCGGATGGTGCTGACCCAAAAGGAGGCTCAGGATGTTTACAAAGACGATGACTCTAGTGACAGCGGCCTTGGTGGCCGGCGTAACGAGTCTTCCTGCCCTTGCTGGCGTGGAACTGCTAATCGAGGACTTGGATAACTGCCCGGCGGGCTCCTATACCGCCTACGGCGGAATTGATCTGGGGGAGGTCGGTACCCTCCCCGGTTGGGAGGTTGGCGGACGCTACTTTACCGTGTCGGACGCCGGCGGCGGCGACATGGTCGTCCAGTCAACCCAGAATTACGGCAATATCTGTGCTGGCACGAAGACGACGAGCGACCACCATCGGCGGAAGCCGGTGTACGAAGCCGCGGACGCATTGGATATGTCCCGGTCCACATACGTCAAGTTGACCGCGACCAACCCCTACGAGGCGCCCTTGTACCCCTCCAGCGCACCGACCACCAAGCCGGTTACCGAGCCCATCTACATGTGCTATTATGACACCAGCGCCGGGTCGACAGCTCGGGTGGAGCTGGGTGATCTCAGAGATTTTGGCTTCCCCATGGCCGCCTCGTCCACGGCCAGCGCTACCTACATGCTCGCGGATTACCCGGCCTTCGACCCGGCGGATGATCCCGTGTACGGGTTCCGGATGGCCCTGAACGGGTACAAGACAGACCCGCCCAGATCCACAAGCAAGGTTCACTACGTCTTGAACAGCATCGCGTACGACGTACCCGAGCCCCAGCCCGTTCCCGAGCCCGGCGGGCTGTCGCTCGTGGGCCTGGCCCTGCTCGGGCTGCGGCGCAAGCGCCGCTGAGCGACCGGGAGGCAAGCAAGGAGGGCGCTGGCGGCCAACCGCCGTCAGCGCCCTTTTTTCGTCTCGTCTCCGGACTGCCCCGGCCGAATTGGGAGGCGGCGACATAACCACGAGGTCCCCATCCTGCCGGGCCGGATCCCCTGTCCCAGGAAGCGCAGCAACAAGCGAGAAGACGCGGACAGAGACGAAGCCCCAAAGGCAGGGCCCGCTCTGGCGGCCATGGTTCGTCACGATGGGCCGCAGCCGCGCCGGTCCCGGGCGAAGCCGCGGATGAGCCAGAGGAAAGTGTTCGTCTGTCCGGACAGACGAACACTTTCCCGGTTCCTCTGCACTCAATGACGCCCCGCCTTATCCCCCGGCTCTGTTTTCGGCAGCGGCTCGATTGTGGTAGGATAGAGGCAGCGGAGAGCAAGGAGAGGATCGTGCCGGAACTGCCCGCGGTGCCGTTCGGCCCACACCGGATCACCCGACTCATCGTCGGCGGCAACCCGTTCTGCGGTCACGCCCATAATACCGAAGAGATGCGGCGGGACATGCTCGACTACTACACCCCGGAACGCGTCGTCGAGGTGCTCGGCCGCTGCCAGCGGGCGGGCATCAATACGTTCCAGGGGCGCGGCGATTTCCACCGCGTCCTCTACTGGCGCGAGCTCTTCCGCCGCCAGGGCGGCGACCTGCAGTTCATCGCCCAGACCGCCTCGGAGATGCACGACGTCCTCGAGAACATCCGTGTGCTCGCCGCCGCCGGCGCCATCGGCATCTACCAGCACGGGACCGAGACGGACAAGCTCTGGCACGCCGGCGAGATCGACCGGTCGCTCGAGGCACTCGCGTGCATGCGCGACGCCGGCGTCCGGGTCGGCCTGGGCACGCACATCCCCGAGGTCGTCCAGTACGCCGAGGAGCACGACTGGGACCTCGACTTCTACATGGCCTGCTTCTACAACCTGAGCCGGGTTCCGCGCGACAGCGAGCTCGTCACCGGGAAACACGAGACCGCGCCGGAGGAGTACCTGCCCGAGGACCGCGAACGGATGTGCGAGACGATCCGCGCAACGGACAAGACGTGCCTCGCGTTCAAGATCCTCGCCGCCGGGCGCCACGGCGAGACACAGGACGACGTGCAGGCCGCCTTCGACTACGCGTTCGCGAACATCAAGCCGACGGACGCTGTCGTCGTCGGCATGTTCCCGAAGTACATCGACCAGGTGACGCTGAACGTGCGCCACGCCGTCGACGCGATCGCCCGGGTCCAGCCGGATTCGTTTTCTTGACAGGATCAACAGGACGCGGGCCAGGCCCCACGCGCCAGACGATTCCGCTGAGGGGTCAAGAAATTATCTCAAAAGGTGGGGCGGACATTCCTGTGCGCCATCTGGCAGGCAAGAATGCCTGCCCCACCGACTATTGAGATAGTCTCTTATTGGTCCCTGTATGGATAATGGAACGCGGGGGACCCTTCTTGAAAGAAGGTTTCCCCCGCACCCCCTCCAAGAACTTCTGTGGAAATGCGGTCCACAGACCGCATTTCCCCGAAATTTTGAGGAAGAGCGCGCCCGGGGAGAAAGCCGCTTTTTCAAAAGGGGGTTCTCCCCGGTGTTTCTTTGGCAGTACATGGTTCAATAGCACTACAACGCTACTTCTCCTCGCTGCCTGCGTTCTGGAAACCCCGCGGAATGGGCTGGGCAGGCAGGAATGCCTGCCCCACCGGCCCATCGCATTGGTGGGGCAGACATTCTTGTCTGCCACCGGCAAAGCCCAACGCGAGATGCATAGCGTCTGTTCTGTCAAGGCCTTATGCCGTTCCGCTCCT
>JAWODX010000561.1:0-25704 GCA_046483085.1 Planctomycetota bacterium | reverse complement strand
GGCAGCTCTGGCAGCACAAGGCGAACACGGACATCCGCGTCCATCCCGGCCTCTTCTTCGTCGAGAGCAAGGCGGGACCGTGCGTGGGCTGCGTGTGTGTCACCGCGGTGCCAACCGGAGCGGACCCAGCGACCGGTCGCTCGAGTCTGATCCTTCGGAGCCTTGCCACCGGGACAGTCATTGCCCAGAGACCGCTCAAAGGGCTCGACTACCGCATCCGCCTGCTGCCGCGCGGCAGGATCCTACTTCGGCACGGCCGCGCAACCTCTCTGCTCGAACTCCGGTAGCTCCTCCCGGTGCGGCTGGGGGATGGATCCCGCGCCATTGTGGTTGAGAGTGATCACGTGATTTTGGCACTCGGCGAGCCGACGCCATCCAGTACCGGACCCTCGATCGGGATTTGTGGGCGTGATGGAATGCGAAGTCAGTGGCCAGGCCGCAGGGCGGAAGGAGAGCGGAGCATGGAGCCCCCGGAACTCCTGATTACTCGTGAGTGCGGCCGGCGGTACGGCGCGGGGCGCGCGGCGCGGGGCGCGCGGGGGGGCCGCCGGCGGTGAACAGGGTCGCCAGGCGCGTGATCAGGGCGCCGAGCAGGACGTACCCGCAGATGACCTGTACCATCAGCAGGATCTGTCCCTGCCACGCGTCGGGGTTGGCGTGGATGTCGCCGAACCCGAGCGTCGTCATCGTCACGACGGAGAAGTACACGGCGTGGACCCCGCCGGCCCACCCGCCGGTCTGCTTCAGGCCGACCAGCCAGGCGGGCCGCAGGTAGTAGATGCCGGCGAAGACGAGGGCGAGGAGCACGAAGACGCTGAGGATCCGGCCCATCGAATGGCCATAGTCCGACATCCACCAGAACGGAGCGATGAACGTCCATTTCAGGAGCTGCAGCCAGCGCGGGCCTTGGCGGTACCACGCCTGCCATCGCTTGCGCCGGATGTTGTAACGCAGCAGCTCGCCGATCCCCGGCTCGATGCGACCGGACTCCAGCCCGACGCCGGTAAAGTCGGTCTGGCGATCAATCCGGCAGCCGAAGATCCCTGTCGACCCGTCGATGAACGCGAACTGAAGGTCGGCCCCCTGCAGGAGGGCCCCCTTGAGTTCGGCGCCTTCGATGTGCGCATGCGAGAGGACCGCGCCCTGCAGGTCGGCGTTCGAGAGATCGGCGTCACGAAGGTCGGCCTCGCGCAGGAACGCTTCCTGCGCGGCGACGTGCAGGAGCACCGCCTTCCGCAGCCTCGCCCGCCAGAGCTTCGTGCTCCAGAGGCTCGCCTGCCAGAGGTTGGCCCCGTCGAGCCGCGCCTGCCAGAGCACCGCGCCGTCGAGGTGTGCCTCGCACAGGACGGCCTTCTCGAGCCGGGCCCCGGTGAGCACCGAGCCCTCCAGATGCGCGTTGCCGAGGTTGATCCTGTCGAGCGAGGCCCTGGTCAGGTCCACCCCACAGAGCCAGATCTCCTCCCCGGGGTGGCCGATCCGCCACTTGTTCCAGGAATCGACGTCGTCCGACTTCGAGCATTCCACCAGCCGCCGGTACTGCGCCAGGTTGCACTGCGCCCCCGGCTGGAACTCGTATTCGGTCCCGTAGTCCCTGGTCGACATGCGGCGATGATCCTCGCGGCCCCGGATGCGGCCCTGAGTCAATCAGCATGGGCAGGGGGCTGTCATTCCTCTGCCGGGGGCCGCTCGGGCTTCTTGGCCTCGTCCTTCTTCAGCTTCTCGAGCACCTCTTCGAGGGCGAGGAACTGGGTCTTGTAGATGTCGCGGGCGTTCTCGAGGCTCTTCACGAGCATCTCCTGCGACTTGCCGATCGACGCGTTCATCTTCTCGAACTGCTTCGAGAAGTTCGTGATCTCGGCGCGGACGGCCGGGAGCTGCTTGATCGCGATCGTCGCGTCGCCCTGCGCGTTCTCGGCCAGCTTCTTCGCCTCCGCGACGCGCGCGTCAAGGTCCTTCTCCACCGCCGCCAGCTTCTGCTGAACCGACTGTACGTCGCCGGAGATCGCCTTCAGCGAGCTCTGCATCTCAGTCAGCGCTGTGTTCATCGCGTCGACCTTCTTGTCGAGCGCCGTCACGGTCTCGTCGGTCGAACCCAGCGTCTTCTTCATCGCGGCCAGTTCGGCCTTGTTCGCCTCGATCTTCGTGTCGAGCTTCGTCAGCTCGCCGCGGCTCACGCAGCCGCCCAGCCCGGCCGCCAGCACACCACAAATGGACAGCACGGCGATCGCCCGCACCATGTGTCGGCCTCCTTTGTTCCGAGAGCCCTTCTCTGTCGCCCCGGAGCCGGTCAGTCCGGCACGCAGGGTTGCTCATTCCTTCTCCGTAGCCAGCGACCAGGCGCAGCGGAACCCGGTCTGTTCCTCACGCGTCAGCTTGCCGACGGCCCGCCGGTTCTCGGGCGCCGCGCCGATGAAGGAATCCGCGAAGCTTGCTCCCCGGACAACGACCAGCCCCGTCCCGAGGTCCTTGTCGCCACACTTCGTCCCGGGGTACGCGGCGTACGGGCTCGCCGTCCACTCGCGGACGTTCCCGACCATGTCGAAGCAGCCGAACGGGCTGCGGTCTTTCGCCCGCTGGCCGACCGGTTCCGGTCCGCCGACGTTCGTCTCGCGTACGTTGGCGTTCCCATCGACATATTTCTCGCCCCACGGGAACGCGTGCTTCGCGAACGGCTGGTTCGGGTCCTCCGGCGTGACCGCGAGGGCCGCGCATTCCCACTCGGCCTCTGTCGGCAGCCGCTTGCCCGCCCAGCGGGCGTAGGCCCGGGCTTCGTGGAACGAGACGCCGACGACCGGGAGCGCCTCGGTGCCCGCCGCCGGCCGCCCGTCCTTCCAGAACTTCGGGCTCGGCTTCCCGGTTGTGTCGACAAACGCCTTCCGGTCCGCGTCCTTCAGGTCCGGCCACCAGCGGTCGTCGGCGTAGCCGCCTTCCTGCACGAACGCCAGATACTCCCCGTTCGTCACCTCGTGCGTGTCGATGAAGAACGGCGGGAGCTTCACCGCATGCTGCGGCGAATTGCTGGGAGCGAGCGTGACCAGCCCGTCGTACTTCACGCCCAGCGGGAACGTCCCCGCTGGGATCGCGGCCATCGCCGGCGGCTCGAACGGGGCGACCGTCCGCGACCAGGCCTCGACCAGACCGCGGTTCCGAGTGAACTCGAACGCGTAGGGGGCGGAGCGGATCGACTTGCCGAGCACGGCCCGCGCCGACGCGTACGTCGGACCCTCGAGCGTGGCGCCGATCTTGCCGACAAACTCCGGCCCGCGCCCCGCTTTCAGCTCCTCGCCGAGCTTGCCGATCGTGTGCGCTGCGGCAGCGGCCAGCAGCGATTCGAACGCCTTCGGCTTGCCGGTCAGCTCGGTCGCCGCTGCCACGTCGGCCAGCGCTCCGAGCGAATCGCCCGCCGCCTCGCGGGCAACCGCGCGCCGCGACAGGACGAGTCCCTTGAGCGAGCGCGTCTTCCGCTCGGCGTCCTTCGCCGGCTTCAACGCCTCGCACCGCGCCCACACGGCGTCCAGCTTCTTGCACGCGTCCGCCGCCTCTTTCGGCGACGCGTAGCCGTCGACGACGGTCTTCGTCGGGGCAACGATCTCGATGATCGCGAGCCCCGCCCCGCCGGCGTCGTGCTTGCCGACCAGCTCGGCGACGCGCCGGTAGCCCTCGTAGTTGGTCCGGGCGCTGTGCAGGCGCATCAGGCCTGCGGCGAAATCCGGGCCGGAGAGCTGCTTGTCCAGAGCGGCGTACAGCACGTCGAACGTCTGGGACGACGCCTTCTCGTATTCCTGATGAGCCGCGGCGAGATCGGCCGCGATCGCCCGCAGGCCCGCCTCCGTCATTGTCAACGGATCGAGCGACGCGAGCGCCTTCTCCGCCCGGCTGCACTTCTCCTCGGCCAGGGCGAAGCCGGCCTTGACCCCGGCGGGCATCTGGTCGCGGAACTTCTCCGCGTGCTGGCGGGCCGTGACCGCCTGCCGCCGGACGCCGATCAGCTCCTGCAGCCCCGCCTGCACGGGCTTCGTCGACCCGTCGCCGCCCTTCTGCAGGACGGCCGCCAGAGCGAGCAGCCTCGCCGATGGATCGGACTCCTTCCCCGCATTCAGAAGCTCGAGCCGCAGCCGCGCGGTCTTCAGCTTGGATTCGGTGGACGGCGATGGCCGGAACTTGAGCGCTCGCTCATATGCGGCGACCGCTGCGGTGTAGTCGCCCTTCGCCTCGGCCGCGGACGCCTCGGCCACGGCGGTGTCGTGGCTCTTCGCAAGGCGGGCGTCGACCGTCGCTCGCAGCTTCGCCAGCCGCTCGTCCCCGGGCCGTTTCTTCTCCGCCTCGGCCAGCCTGGCCGATGCGGCCAGCGGCTCGGCCTCCGTCGCCGCGCGGGCGAGTTCCGCGAGCGCCTGCTCGCGGGCGGCCTGGTCGACCTGGTCGAGCAGCGCCTTCGCGCGGGCGCTCTCGCCGGCGCCGGGGAAGCGATCGAGCACCGATTGCGCCAGCATCCGCGCCTCGTCCCACTGGCCCCCTGCCGCGGCCTTGTCCGCCTTCGCGATCAGCATCGCCGCCGTCTCGGTCGGCGGGGTCGGTGTCTCGTCGTCGTCCGGTTCTGTCATCCCCGTGGATGGCTTTTCAGCGGGCCCCTCCGACGGTGACACGATCTCTTTGGGCGGGCCGCCCGCTCCCTCCGGCCCGTGGTCCTTGCCCCAAGGCCCGAGGACCACCGCTGCGGCGGCGAGAGCGACGATCCCGGCCGCGGCGCCCAGCACGACCTTCGTCCGCCGCCGCTTCCGGCCCGGCGCGACCGCCGTCGGCGGCGTCGGCCCGAGCCCGCGCGCCCCGGGGTTCAGCAGGGCCACGCTCTTCTCGTACTTCAGGTTCGTCTTCTCGCCCGACAGGATCGAGTCGATGTCCTTGAGCAGTTCGGCCATGCTCTGGTACCGCTCTTTCCGGTCCTTCGCCATCATCTTGCAGATCATGGCCGCTGCCTCGTCGGACAGCGACGGGTTCCGTTCGAGGGGCGCGATCAGCGGCTCGGTCGCGATCTTGTGCATCACATTCACGGGCGTCTCGCCGCGGAACGGCACGTCGCCGCAGACCATCCGATAGAGCGTCGCGCCGAGCGAGTAGATGTCGCTGCGTGCGTCGAGGTCGGGCAGCCCCATCGCCTGCTCGGGGGACATGTAGCTCGGGGTGCCGAGGATCGTCCCCATCGAGGTCAGGCTCCCCTGCCCCCCGTCGACGTCCTTGGCCAGACCGAGGTCGGCGAGCTTCGGCGCGCCGCGGCGGGTGAGCAGGATGTTGCCGGGCTTGATGTCGCGGTGGATGATCCCCAGGTCGTGCGCCTCGTCGAGTGCGCTCGCGATGTCGCGGACGGTCTTCAGCGCCCGTTTCTCGTCCATCCGCCCTTCGCGGCGGAGGAGGTCGTCGACGCTCTCGCCCTCGACATACTCCATGAAAATGCAGCGGGCGCCCTCGGCCTCGCCGACGTCGAACGTGCGGACGCTGAACGGCGAGGTGAGCTTCGCCGCGAGTCGGGCTTCGCGCTCGAACCGCTTCACGAAGCTCTCGTCCTCGGCCAGCCGTGACGGCAGGAACTTCGCGGCCGCGAAGCTCTCCAGCTTCACGTGCCGCACCTTGTACACGGTCCCCATCCCGCCCTCGCCGATCTGGCGGACGATCTCGTAGTTCGCCACCCGCTTCGGGACGGTGCCCGGGACGCTGCCCGCGTCGAGCCGGTCGGCCTGCGACTGAGTGATGAGTGTCTTCTGTGCGGCGATCTCGGCCAGCGGGCGGCGCTCGCCCGACTCGGCGAGCCGGGCCTGCTCCCTCCGGCACTGCTCGATCTCCGACTCGTCGAGCAGCCCCTTCTCGAGCGCCGAGCGCGCGAACTCCTCGTCGCGCTCACGGCCCTCACCTGCGCGGCTCTCGTCCTCGGCGCCCATACGCCCCCGTATACCCCTGGCAGTCCGATAGATTCTACCGGCGCCGGCCGACAAGTCAACAAGAAGCGCCGGCGCGGATGCCGCTCGAACCGCCGGGTCGTCTTTGTACGGCAGCGGCGGGTCGTCGGTTGCGGGAGCGGGGGCCCTGCGGGCGAGAAGGATGATGGGGGAGCAGGTCGTATTCCAGGCCGAACAGGTCGCCCAGCCGGTTCTTCAGGAACGTCTCCAGCTCCGTCTTGTGCGGAAGCACCGCCTCGAGCGCCCGGTACAGTCGATCATCGTTCACCTTGTCCCGCGGCACGCCCAACCGCCGCGAGGCTCCTTCTCGCCGCCAAGTCCCCCGCCGCCATCCGGGAAAAGAGTCCCAAAATCGCCCAAACTGCGGAAGCTGGGCTAACACGGGCAGACTGCCAGGTGCGGCAGTACCTGGGCCGGTAGGAGAGCGGTGCGGTTGGTGTCGTCAACGCGCGGCCTGCAGATAGATCCCAATTCTGTCTTGACAGATCTCTCGCGAAGGGATAGTGTGCGTCCAGCTCAATCAGACGCATAGCCGGTCAAGCGGCAACCGTTTGCTGTGTGGTTGCACACACGCATCCGGCGGGCAAAGGGATGTTCTCTGGGCGATGCGTCTCCGGCCCAGCGGGGCGTCCCGCTGTGAGGGGGCAAGGCTCGGGGTTTTCCCCGGCGGCGGGTGGCGGGACCGGCGCAAAAGGAACAACATAACGAAGGCGGATGTGTGTTCATGTCACGCGCATCTGTGGCCCTTGATCATCTTCGAAGACTGTGGCGACACCTCCTGGCTCGGGGCGGGGACCTGAACGCCCGGTCGGCGTCCCCACGACTTGGATGTCCATCCCCACTCCTTGAAGCGCTCGAGCCGCGGCTCCTCTTGGAGGGAGCACCGGGGGCCGACCCCGTCCTCTTGGTCCCGGGATTCGGTGGCACCCTCCCGGCCGACACCTCGCCGGCCGGGCTCGAGGAGTGGGCCACCACCCGCGGCATCCAACCGGAGAAACTCCAGGCCGAACCCGTCAGCAACACGTACGCCGACCTGATCCGGAGTCTCGAAAATGTCGGTTACGTGCAGGGCGAGACGTTGTTCGTGGCGAACTGGGACTGGCGCCTTCCGGTGGCCCCGCAGGACGGCACCCAGAATGGCGGCCTGAGCGGGGTGGAGGCCAGCTCCATCTCCGACACCACCTACGAGACCGGGCTGGACTACCTCGGCCACTGGCTGCGCGAAGTCAGCGAGGCGTGGGCAATCACGCATCCCGGGCAGCCGCTCGATGCGGTGGACGTCGTTGCCCACAGCGCGGGCGGGCTGGTCGCCCGGAGCTACATCCAGAGCAGCGCCTATTCCGGCGAGTACCGCCCCGGATCGTTTCTGCCCGCCATTGACGACCTCGTCCTCGTCGGCGTGCCGAATGAGGGCGCCGGCCAGGTCTGGAACCTGCTCCACAACGATTTCGACCACTCGGCCGCTACGCGCGCCCTCTCTGTACTGGTCGCACATGCCTGGGACCTGGTGCAGGACGGGGCGACCATCGCCGGGCCGGACCACGTCATCTCGAGCGCCGCCGACCCGGACACGTTTATTTCGCAATACGTGGCGTCCGCGGCGGATCTGGTGCCGACGTGGGAGTTTCTGGATACGGACCTCGACGACACCTTCGAGCTGCCGGGCCCCGGCGATGAGAACACGCTGCTCCTCGACCTCAACAGCGGCTTCGACGCTGCGGCGTTTTCAGGTCTTCTCGACGGCGCGCTGACGGTGGTCTTCAGTGGCAGCGAAACGACCCCCACGGCGGCGCGCCGGCGCCTGGGACCGGGGGCTGCGCCCAGCGTGCAAAACTTCAACGAGTGGTCCAGCCACGTTCCGGGCGCGGGCGAGACCTGGTACGAGGAGATCGAGACGGCGTCGAGCGGCGACGGCACGGTGACCCGCCGGTCGGCGATCGGGCTCCTCGAGGGCGCCGCAGGCGTCCACCTCGCCGAACAGCCGGGCGTGAGACACCGGGCCCTGCTATCAAGTCGCGACTCCCATGCCGCGATACTCGATGCCATCGGCGTGACGGGCTGGGGACCCGACGACATATCCACCGGCGGGGGCAACGAGCCCACCGCGCCGCTCATGCGGTTCTTCACCGAGTCGGCGGATACGCTCGACAGCTTCGGCGATGGGCTGCAGGAAGTGTTCGACAGCGTTCAGAACGGGTTCAACGACATCTTCGACCGCCTGCCCATCATCGGCCCGGCGTTCGCCGACGGCGGGCAGTTCTTCAGCGAGTTCGCCGACGACCTCGCTGCCTTCCTCGGCGACCCGATCGACGCGACCGCCGGACTCGTGACGGCGGCCAAGGAGAAACTCTTCGACGCCTTCGACCCCTACGTGCGGGATTATGACGACGACGGACTCGTGAACGCCGACGACATCCACATCGCGTTCGTGGACGATGCGCTCGAGTTCGGCGCCCATCTCGGCGGCGACATCGCGAGCACCGAGGTCGGCCTCGACCTCGACGTCGGACTCGACGCACTGGGGCTCGAACTCGAGATCGACGGCGGCGTCGAACTGGCCGTCGAATGGGACATCCACCTCGGCTTCGGGATGCGCGTCGACGCCAGCCTCGAGGAGGGCTTCTTCCTCGACTGTTCCGACGGCAACGAGGCGGAACTGCTCGCCCGGGCCTCGCTCAGCGACGGCACAGCGCTCTACGGCAGCCTCAGCGTGCTCGAACTGGCCGCCACCGACATGGTCGACGACGATGACATCGAGGACCCCGCCGACCCGAACGACACGCCGAACCCCGACGGACGCACGGGGCTGTACGGCTCCGTCGGCATCGACCTGCGCGAGCCCGATTTCTACGTGGGCGGCGGCGACGGGCGACTGACCCTCGCAGAGATGCGCGCGATGCCCGCCCGCAAGATGGTCGTCGGCACGGTGAACGCCGGCGCCGACGTGAACCTGGCCGCCACCGTCGATTTCGGCAGCGACCGCTTCCCGTCCGTCTTTACCAACTTCGACCTCGACTGGGACTTCCTTCAGGTCGACACCGGCCGCGACGGCGAAGGTGAAGAGGATCCGGGCATGCTGAGCGGCGAGGCGCCCCTCGTGGTCTTCCGCGACGTCACGCTCGACCTCGGCGGCTTCATCAGCGACTTCGCCGGCCCCATCCTTCAGGACATCCAGGACGTCACCCGACCGATCGAGCCGGTAATCGACATCCTCACGATGGACATCCCCGTCATCTCGGACCTGGCCGGACCGACCTCCCTGCTGGACCTGGCCCGGGCCCTGTCCACCGGCCGGTTCAACACGGGATACATCGACGCCGTCGAGGACGTGATCGGCCTGGTCGACATGTTCAACGACCTGGACCTGAGTGGCGACATCCACGTCTCGTTCGGAGATTTCGTCCTGACGGGGGTGGACTTTCGGGACGACGACGCAAGCCTGTCCGAGGCCGAGACCGCCTTCGAGCCGTTCGACCTCGACACCCAGCTCAACCGTCAGAACACGCCCCGCGACACGAGGAACTTCGTCGCCAGCCTGGACGGCGGCGGCTTCGAAATCCCCCTCCTCACAGACCCGTTCACGGTCTTCCAGCTCATGACGGGCAACACCGTCGACCTGTTCCGCTACGAGATGCCGATGCTCGAGCTCGATTTCTACTACGAGCACACCTTCTACATCTTTCCGGGGTTGAGCGCCAAGCTCGGCGGCGGCGTCGGCGCGACGGTCCGCCTTGGATTCGGATTCGACACCTACGGTATCCAGCAGTTCGCCGATCCCGACTCGCCCGACCACCACGATCCGGCCGTCATCTTCGACGGCTTCTACATCAACGACCACCTGGCGGCCGGGGTCGACGCACCCGAGCTCGCGCTCGACGCGGCGATCGAGGGGAAGGCCGTGGTCGGTATCCCCCACGTGCTCGACGTGGGGGTGGGCGGCGGCGTCCGGGCGGACGTCGCCTTCGACCTGAACGACCTCGACGGCGACGGCAAGCTCCGCGGCAGCGAGTTCGCCGACCTCGTCCAGCTCGGCCCCGAGTACCTGCTCAACATGGACGGCCGGGTGTGGACGGGCCTGTGGGCCTACTTCTGGACCGGGCTCGACCTGGGGCCGTTCGGAAAGATCACGTTCTACGAGGACCGCTGGGACCTGTGGTCGATCACGCTTGCAGACTTCGAGTTCCACCCGCTGGACCCGCCGCCGTCGATCGCCACCCTCGGAGCCGACGGCACGCTCGTGCTCGGGGCCGGCCCGGCGGCCGACCCCCGCCTCGGTGGGCCCCACCGGGACGAACAATTCGCTGTCAAGAAAGTCGACGACGACGGCCTCGAGAAAATCGTCGTCCTGTATTCCAGGTATCAGCAGGAATACCCGGCGTCGGCGGTGACCCGCATCGTGGCCGACGGCGGCGGCGGCAACGACCAGTTCGTCGTCGGCGAAGGCGTGTCCGTCCCCGTGTTTCTGACCGGCGGCCCCGGCGACGACGTGCTCCGCACCGACGGCAGCGGGCCGGCAACGCTATGGGGCAACGATGGCAACGACGTGCTCGTGGGCGGCGATGGCCCGGACCGGCTCTACGGCGGCGCGGGCGACGATCAACTCGACGGCCGCGGAGGAGCCGATGAACTCGACGGCGGCGCCGGGAACGACCGGCTCGTCGGCGGTGACGGGGCCGACGTCCTCACCGGCGGCGTGGGCGACGACCGACTCGACGGCGGGGCCGGCGCCGACATCCTTGTCGGCGGCGACGGCGCCGACGTGCACTTCTGGAGCATCGGCTCCGAACCCGACACGTTCGTCGAGGGCGAGCCCGCCTCCCCCGCCGAGGCCGAAATCGAGGACCAGCTCATCCTCGTGGGCGGCAAGGAACTCGTCAGCAACGGCGGCCGGTATCGCCGCTACCGCGAGACCAACGACGAGGTCGCCCTGAACGCCGCGGGCGGACTCCTGCTCGTCACGGCCGTCACGCCCGAGGGCACCAGCTCTATCCAGGTCGACAACATCGAGAACGTGTCCGTCGTCCTCGGCGGCGGCTCCGACCGCGTCACGCTCAGCGACCTGGCCGGCACCGACGTCGGGCGCCTCGGCGTGGACATCGGACAGGGCGGCGGGACCAGCAGCAAGACCGTCGTCTACAACGGGACGGACGGCGACGATACGATCCGCGTCGAGGCGGGGCTCGAACTCGTCGGCAGCGATATCCAGACCGACGAGGACGGCAATTTCACCGGGCTCGGCGATCCGGCCGAGGAGCCGGTGGTCCGCATCGTCGATTCGACCGGCGGCTCGGAGCGATCGCTCTACATCCAGGGCAGCCACCCCGAGAGCGACCGTCTCGACGTCCTGGGACTCGGCGGCGCGGACGTCCTGACGCTGTCGGCCGGTACGGACTCGCTCCGCGTACAGGATCTCATCGGCATCCGGCTCGACGGGGGCGACGGGGACGACGAGCTTGCGACCGTGTACAGCAACGTCGCGCTGCTCGGAGGGCCCGGGCACGATACCGTCGACATCCGGGGCGACCCCAACCGCTTGAGCGCACCCGACATCCGGCTGGGAGCGGCGAACCTCGCTGTGTTCCGAGGCGGTCTGATCGACAGTCTCGTGACGTACGCCGGGATCGAAGAGCTGGAACTGACCCTGGCTGACGAGCCGGGAGGCAACCGACTCGCCGTCCTGGACACCATCCCGGGGCCGGTCTCCGTTCAGGGCAGCGATGGCGCGGACATCATCACGCTCGCCGCGACCGCAGGCCCGCTGACCCTCGACGCCGCCGCCTCCGATGACGACCGAATCGTGGTCGACCGTTCCGTCGACACCGGCAGCGTCCTCGGCACGATGGCGGGCCATACGATCGAGGGCTTCGGCTTCCCCCAGCCCGTGCAATACGCCGGCTTTGAGGGGGCGGTCGTCGAACTCGGTGTCGGTTCCGACGAACTCACCATCGACGGAGTCGACGCCGACCTCGTGGTCAACGGGCACGACGGCGACGACACGGTCACCGTGCGCGGCATAGCCGGGACGGCGGAGATCCGTGGCGGCGGACCGAGTGACGCTGCAGGCGCCGCCGACCACGACACTGTGGTCCTCGAGATCCCCGACGACCCGAACGCACTCGTCGCATCCCCGTTCGTCGACCTGACCTTCGCGGTCGAGACCCTCCGCGT
Organism: Planctomycetota bacterium; assembly: GCA_046483085.1. GTDB lineage: Bacteria > Planctomycetota > PUPC01 > PUPC01 > PUPC01 > JAWODX01. The sequence continues at coordinate 13,588 of JAWODX010000561.1, read as the reverse complement.
AAGCCACACGGGCACCGTCCCCACCGCGTGGCGGGTGGAAGACGGCGGCGTGTGGATCGGGCCTCTGCTGATCGTGGACACGCTCGGAGCGGGCCACGTGATCATCGACGCGGGCGGCAGCGACGGCGATTCACTGACCGTCGCTGATAACATCGCCCAGCCGCAAACGGTCACGGTCGACGACGGCTCGGTGGCCTTCGAGCACGGTGCGTCGATCGTCTCGTTCCTGGGTGCAGCCACAACCCCACCCGCCGCCTCGTGGCCGGTGTTCAGTCACGACGGACAATACCTCTACACCATCGGCCCCGACGGCGCTCCCGTGAACGTCTACAACGTGGGGCCCGTGTCCGGCGAGCCGACGTTCGCGGGGGGCGCCATCTCGCAATGGGACACGACGCAGATGCTGGTGGACGCCGACGGGTATGACTGGGATTTCTTCGGCCGCGCCGTGGCCATGGACGCCGACACGATCGTGATCGGTGCGTCCAACGACAACCGGAATCATCCCACGGACGACGACACGGGCTCGGCGTACATCTTCGAGCGCCGCCCGGAGGGCTGGGTGAGCACCGGCCGCCGATGGCCGAACGTGGTCAGCTACCCGGGGTACAATTACCGCTTCGGCGCCTACACCGCGGTCTCGGGCGACTGGGCCTTTGTCGGGGCGGCGAAGGGCGAAACGTACGTGTATCACAAGGACGCCCCCGGCTCGTGGCGGCACACGGCAACCCTTTCCCGCAGCGGGCCGATGGCCGCCGACGGCGGGATCCTGCTCTTCGGAGAGGCCGGAAACGACACGAACGGCCAGGACGCCGGCGCCGTGTCCGTCTATCGCCGGTCCGGGACCACGTGGCAGCCAACGGACGTTCTGTACGCGCCCGATCCGACTCCGCAGGCCCTGTTCGGCCGGGCGTTCGCCATCGACGGCGACACGGTCGTCGTCGGCGCCCCGGCGGACGACGTCTGGCACGCCGACGGGATCGGCTCGGCCTACGTCTTCAAGGACCTGGGATCTTCGTGGGAGTTCCAGGGAAAGGTCCGGGCCGGGGACAACCGCAGAGATGACTTCGGTACGTCTGTCGACATCGACAGCGACCGGATCGTCGTCGGGCGGGGCCGGGGCGGTGAAGACGCCTACGTTTTCCGCAACATCGGGGGCGTGTGGCAGCAGGAGGCGCGGCTGATCCCGCCGGACGGAGAAACGGGGGACAGCTTCGGCTCGGCTGTCGGGCTGTCCCGGAACACAGTCGTGGTGGGCGCCTCCCACCACGAGCACGGCGGAGCGGTGGAGGGCGCGGCCTATGTGTTCCAGTACAACGGCGCCGAGTGGCGCCTGGCGGAAAAAATCACTCCGGCCGACACGGCCCCCGGCCAGTTCCTCGGTGATGCGGTCGCCGCAGCAGACTCCACCGTGCTTGCGGCCACCGGATACGGCGACTTCGCTCTTGTGGCCGACGGCACCGACATCACGGGCGGGGCGCAATCGCTCGCCCGCAGCGCCGACGGCCAGTTCCTCTACGTCGGGCGGTCCGGCGTCGTCCCCGAGCTCGTCAACCTGGCGCTGTCGGGCACGGCGAGCCAGTCCTCGACGTACCCGGGGGGCGTGGCTTCGTACGCCATCGACGGCAACACGGACTGGGTCTATAGCCACCGCTCGGTCACGCACACCGACAACGACCACAACGCCTGGTGGGAGGTCGATCTTGGGGCCGAGTTCGAGCTCGACCGCATCGTGCTCCACAACCGGGGCGACGCGTGCGGGCTGCGGCTGTCGAACTTCCGGCTCTCGGTCCTCGACGGCGACACCGAGACCTTCGGTCGGGATTACTTCACGGCGCCCGGCACGAGCGTGCCGGAGGCCGGAAGCTTCACCGTGACCCTGCCGGCCGGCACACACGGCGACCGTGTCCGTGTCCAACTGCTCGGTCACAACAACCAGGGCAACGGCTACCTGTCCCTGGCCGAGGTCCAGGCGTTCGGCTGGGAGATGCGGCCCGGGGCGGCGGTGCTCGACACCTACGACGGCATCACCACGTACCGGATCGCGGACCGGCTGAGCGTCGCCACGCTCGGCACGGCCAGCCAGTCCAGCACGGCCAACGACGGTCACGCGGCGCGGGCGATCGACGGCAACACCGACGGCGAGTGGCGGGCCGGCTCGACGACGCACACCTCGAACGAACCCGACTCGTGGTGGCAGGTGGACCTGCCCGAGAGGTACGAGCTGACCGACATCGCGCTCTGGAACCGGGCGGATTGCTCCTTGCGGCTGTCCAACTTCCGCGTGTCGGTCCTCGACGGAGACACGGAGGTCTTCGGAGCGGATTACTTCACGACGCCCGGCACCCACGCGCCACAGCGGGAACCCTTCGAGGTTGCGCTGCCGGCCGGCATACAGGGCGACCGTGTGCGGATCCAGTTGCTGGGCAACAACAACGAAGGCAACGGCTACCTGTCCCTGGCGGAGGTCCAGGTGTTCGCCGCCGCCGATCGCATCAATGTGGCGCGGGCCGGTACCGCCTGGCAGTCCTCGGGAAGCGGCGGCGCCGACCCGGCGCGGGCCATCGACGGCGACCCCACGACCCTCACGCTGACCGACAACGCCGCGAACTCGGCCTGGGAGGTGGACCTGGGGGCGGGGTATCTGCTTCGGGAGATCGTCATTCATCGGCGGCACGACCAGATCAGCGGCTATGAATGGAAATACCTCTCGAACTTCCGGCTGTCGGTCTTCGACGGAGACGGGGAGGTCTTCGGAAAAGACTGTCTGCTCCCCGGCGATCCAATGCCTCCCGGTACGTCCTGGACGGTGCCCCTCCGCGCGGGGGTCTTCGGCGACCGGGTCCGCATCCAGCTCCGAGGGAAGAACAACGCGGGCAACGGGCACCTGCAGCTTGCCGAGCTGGAGGCGATGGCGTACCCGACCGCGCCCGCACCAGAGGTGAACCTCGCCCTCGGCGGGACGGCGACACAGTCTTCCACATGGAACGGGAGCCCGTCGTACGCAGCCTCGCGTGCGATCGATGGATCGACCGGGGTGGGGGCGATCACCGGCGACCACCCGAATTCCTAGTGGGAGGTCGATCTGGCTGAGCGCGGCCCGCTGAACACGATCGTGCTGCACAGCGGAACGCCGTTCTGGACGATGAAGCCGTGGCTGTCGAACTTCCGCGTGTCGGTGTTCGACGGCCCGACCGAGGTCTTCGGCCAGAACTACGGGGCCGTGGCAAACGGCGGTTCCGTTTCCATCGAGCTCCCGCACGGGACGGTCGGCGACCGCGTGCGCGTCCAGTTGAACGGCAAGAACTGGGACGGCCGCGGCTTCCTGCCTCTGGCCGAGGTGCAGGTGTTCGGCACGCCGTGGGCTTCTCCGTTGCAGTTCGTGCAGGAGCTCCGCGACGCCGACCGCCTGAGCGGCGTCGGATCGATCGCCGTCAGCCCCGACGCGGCCCGCCTGTACGCGACGACCGACCGGGCGGAGCTGGCCGTGCTGGAGCGGGACGAGCGGGACGGGGCGCTGACCTGGACCGACGCTTTCGACCTCGGCCCGGTGGGGCCGCCGACGTCCGTCGCCGTCAGCCCCGACAGCCGCTTCGTCTACGTGGCCGGCGGGGGCGACCTGCTGCGAACCTACCGGGTCGACCCCGGCGGACATGTCCCGGTCGGCGAAGACGTGGCACTCCCCAACGCCGCCCGTCTTGTGCTGAGCCCGGACGGCGCGAACCTCTACGCCGCCCGACCGGGCGACAGCGCCATCTCCGTCTTCGCCCGGGACGCCGACACGGGTGAGCTGACCTTGCTGCAGGAGGTTCGCAGCGGCGTCGGCGGGGCGCGCGGGCTGGCCGGCGTGTCCGACCTCGTCGTCACGGATGAAGCCGCATTCGCGACCGGTCCCGGCTCCGATACGCTGGTGGCATTCCGGCGCGGGACGGATGGCCGGCTCACATTCGCCCAGCGCCTCCGGAACCGGTCGGCCGGCGTGCACGGGATGGCCCGGCCGGTCTCACTTGTCATGGCCAACGCCGACAGCCGGGTCTACGTCGCCAGTGCGGGGCGCGGCGATCTTGCGCCCGGCGGCGTTACGTGGTTCGGGTTCGATCTGACCGCCACCGCTGAAGAACCGATGACCGTCGCATACGAGGACGTGGAGGCCCTCACGGTCCGGTCGGCGGACAAGGCCGACCTGGTCCGCGCCCTTACCAACCTGATGCCGCTGGCTCTCCACACCGGGGCGGGCGACGACGAGGTGCTGATCCAGCGAGCGGCGGCCGGGGAGACGACGACCGTGGACCTGGGCACCGGCGACGACTGGCTCGAACTGCTCGACACCGGCAACGGGGCGGAGACGACCGTGCTCGCCGGGGCCGGGGACGACACCGTCCGCGTGGCAGGGACCGGCGCGGGCGCGTTGACCACGATCCGGGCCGGCGACGGCGACGACACCGCGTACGTCGCCGGGGACGAACTCGGCTCGCCCGTGATCCTCCTCTGCGGCGCACAAACCGACCTGCTCGAGTACGCCGGCCCGGTACATCCCGATTCGCTCGACCCTGCGCTGCCCGGCGACGGCCTTGTCAAGCTCCCCGACGGCAGCACCGCCGTGTCGTACACATCGCTCGAGGTCCTCGATCTGCTCGACGCCACTCCCCGGGCCGACGCCGGCGGGCCATACTCACTGCCCGAAGGAGGCACGCTCGATCTCGACGCATCGGGGTCGGTCGTCCCGGCGGGCCAGACCCGGCTCAGCGTCGAATGGGATCTCACCGCGGACGGCGAGTACAGCAACGCGACCGGGCTCTCGCCGGGCCCCTTGAGCTGGGCCGAACTCCGCGCCTTCGGCCTCGATGACGACGGCACGTATCGTGTCGCCGTCCGCGTCACAACGGACGTGTCTTCGGATGTGGCTGTCGCCGACATCGTGATCACAAACACCCCGCCCGAGCTGACACTCACCGGGGATGCCGAGGTCGACCAGGGGCGGCCGTATGCGCTTGGCCTGGCGTCGAGCGACCCGGGGGCCGATACGATCGTTGAATGGAGCATCGACTGGGGCGACGGCGAGGTCGAACGCGTCCTGGGCAACGCAGCGACCGTCGCGCACGTGTACGGCACGCCGGGGCTGTACACGGTCGCCGCGACGGCGACCGACGAGGACGGCACGTTCGCCGTGGGCAACACCGTGGACATCTGTGTGAACGACGTTCCGCCGGCCCGGAACCTGACCGGGCCCGACACGGTTGATGAGGGAACCAGGTACATCCTCGGGCTGGACGCCGCCGGCGCGGCCGGGGACGTCACGTGGATCGTCGACTGGGGCGACGGCACCGCCCGGCAGACAGCGGCCGGCGCCACCCTTTCCCTGGGCCACACCTTCGCCGACGACAGCGCCCACGCCCCGGCCGGAGTATTCGAGATCCGCGCCACCATCCTCGACGCCGACGGCATCTACACCGCGACCAAGGACGTCACCGTTCTGAACGTCGCTCCGACCTTGTACGTCGCCGGCGGGACCGCGGTCGACGAGGGCCGGGAGTATACGCTCCTCCTCGACACCCGGGACCCGGGCGACGACGCACTGAGCACGTGGACCATCGACTGGGGTGACGGGACGATCGAGACCATCGACGCCGATCCGGGATCGTTCCAGTCCGCCCGCCACACATACGCCGACGACTCCGCGGCCATGCCCGACGGCACCTACGATATCCGGGTCACGGCCGTCGACGAGGATACCACCACCGCCGCGCCGTACCCGGCGACCGTGGTCGCCGCAATGGACCGACCGCTGTTTCACTTCGGCGACGGCGCGGACGCCACGGGGCACGCGTACCTGCGCACGTCGAAGGCGGACGCCTGGATGTGGCTGCGCTTCGGTTCGGAGTTCGGCGGGCAACTCGCCACGGTCACCAGCGGGGCCGAGCAGCGCCTGCTGGACACGGCGTTCTTCGATGTTCGAGAACCGCCGGAGCATCTCTGGATCGGCTCTGTACACACGAAGGCGAACTACTGGTCGGGAACCGGCGAACCCCTCGACTACCAGAACTGGGCGCCGGGCGAGCCGGACCCGCTGTTCGGAAACGGAGGCGCCTATCTGACACTTGCTCGCCGGCCGGACCCCGGCCCCGGGGAGCCGCTCAGCCAATGGGACGCACAACACCCCGACGAAGTTCACTACGGCATCCGGGAGCTGGACTCACTGCAGTGGTTCTGGCCGAGGGCCGGGGAGCCGGGAGAGGTGCTGCCGGTCCGCGTGAACAATGTCGCGCCCACGGTCCGGGTGAGCGGGCCCGCAACAATTGACGAGGGTGGCACGTTCACACTGCGCATCGAGCCGCCGACCGACCCCGGGCAGGACACGGTCGCACAATATGTGGTCGACTGGGGCGACGGGGCCGTCGAGCCGGTCCCGGCCCCCGCGGCCACGGCCCAGGGCTTCCTGCCCTCATACTCGCTCTCGCACGACTATGCCGATGGCGACCGGGACTGCACGGTCATCATCGGGCTGTCGGACGAGGACGGCGCTTACGAAAACGTCGCCTCGCACCCGTTGACGGTCGCCAATGTCGCGCCCACCATCCACTCGCTGGCAGGGCCGGCCGATGTATGCGTGGGCCGTCCGGCCCGGTTCGCCGCCTCCGCGAGCGACCCGGGGCCCGATCCGCTCACGTATACGTGGGATTTCGGCGACGGCACCGGCCCGGTGAGCGGCCTCGACCTGACCGCGCCCGAGCACACCTACATCCAGTCGGGCGACTTCACGGTGACGCTGACCGTGAACGACGGTGACGGCGCCGAAGACCGGGCGACGTGGAACGTCATCATGGGCGCCGCCGTCGTGGAAGTCACGGTGCACGACGGCACCGGGCAGAGCTCGGTGGCCCGGCGCATTTCGGTCACGTTCGACCAGCCGGTGACCATCGGCCCGACCGCCCTCGCGCTGACCGGGCCAGCCGCCGTGACGACCGCCCTCTCGGGCTACGACCCGGACACGAACACGGCGACGTGGCACTTCGACGCCGACGGGGACGGAACGTTCGGCGACCGGCTGCCCGACGGAAACTGGACCGCATCGCTGGTCTGCGCGGAGATCGCCGACGTCGGGGGCGCCCCTCTGCAGGACACCGACGCGGCGTTCGGCGACGGCATGCACGAAGCGGCGCAATTCCACTCCCTGTTCGGCGACGTCGACGGAGACCGCGACGTGGACGCGGCCGATCAGACCGCGTTCACGGCCGCCTGGGCGCACGCGGCCCCGGAGCCCGAGTACGACGCTCGACTGGACTACGACGGGGACGGCGACGTGGACATGGCCGATCTGTACCAGTTCCGCGCCCGCCTCCTGAACCCCGCCCCGCTCGGCATGACGTTCGACGCCAGCCGTCCGGCAACCTTCAGCGACCGCCGCGGCAACCGGGTCAGCGTCCGGCTGATCGGGGCGGGCTCCGGAAGCATCACGTGGTCCAACGGCCGGTCGGACCAGATCGCAGTGCGCGATACGGATGCCGCCAGCTCGCTCATCATCGAGGTCGGCGGCGGAGCCGTCACGACCGTCAACGACATTGTCGTGGCCGGATCGGCCGCCGGCGTTCTGGCGCCGGGCGTCATCGTGACCGGCGACGCACGGGTCGGTGGCGACCTCGGCGTTCTGGCTCTCCACGACGTGATCGACGTGAAGTGGGGGTACGCGAACACCGCTGTCGACCCGGCTGCCCACAAGTTGTATCTCCTGACTGAGCCGGAGCGGGCCGCCCCCGAACTGTACACGGTGGACCTGAACACGGCCCACTTCACGAGCCGCTCCTTGTCGGCATCCGTCGGCTTCGCTCCCGGGCTGACGCTCGCCGGGGTGCACCGCGGCCGCCTCGTTGCGGTGGCCTGGAACACAGGGGGACGAAGGGAACATGTTCTGGAGGTCGATCCCCGCAGCGGGAGCCTCACGTCCGCAGGCGTGGTCGGCGACCTCGCGTCCTGGCACCGCCAGACCGTCCTCGATACCGCCGGCCACCGGCTTTACCTGGCGGGCAGGAACCAGGCCGGGGACAACAAGCTGTATGTCTTCGATCTCGATGCGGGCGGGATCGTCGGTCAGGCGACACTTCAGGACGGCGAGTCCGGCCCTCTGCAGCGCGACCTCTATCTGTCCGGCTTGCACAGCAGCGGCTCACTCATCGGCCTGGCATGGAACCGTGCCGACCGGGTCGAAGAAATCTATCGGGTCGAGGTGAGTGGCCGCTGCGTCCGGATCGGGACGATCGGTGATCTGAGCTGGTGGCACGGGCGCAGCGCTTTCGACACCGCTTCGGACACGTTGTACGTCTCGGGCTGGCCGCAGGGCGGAAAAACGGAGCTGTACACGGTCGAGCTGACGGCCGACGCAGCAGCCGGAGTGGTCGTCAGTCAGGAGGCGCTGTCGCAAGACTCAGACGCGCTGCTGACCGCCTCGGCCGGCATGGACGTGCTGGCGGCGACGGAGCCGCGGACCGGAGGGGGCGTGTTGAGCATGCCATCCGAGAGGGCGGATTCGGCAGAGGCGCCTGGCCAGGACGCGCCAGACGCACCGGAGTCGTCCGGCGGCCTGCCCGGGGATGACGCCGTCGCGCTGGCACAGATCCTGTGGGTGGGGACGACAGCGGGCGCATCACCCGCTCCCGCCGAGACGACCGAGCCGTTGCGGTCAACTTCAACGGGCTCTCCTCGCCCGCCGGCTGATGCGGAGGAGCCGCGCCCGGCCAACGAGCTGGCGGGACAGACAAGTGCGATCATCCCGCAACTCGAGCAGCGGGTTGCGCCGGACCCGGGGCCTGCGCCCGGCTCGGAGACCGTCGCTCCGGCGGTGACGGCGAGTCTTCTGCCCGTTCCCCTGATCGATCCTCTGGGGCCTTAGGCCGCCCGCCGGAGCCGGGTACAGCAGGGCCTGCCTGCCCGATTTGGGGCAGGCGGGGAGGTCCGCCGTATGGTCCGAAAACTCAGCCGGGCCAGCATCCCAACATTGCGGGCACAGGCAGCGCGAGATCGACGATCAGGAGGCCGACGACCTGTTGGCCGATTTTCTGCGCCTCCCGCTTCAAATCCGCAGAGGACGTCAAGTAGACACGGCGCTCATCGGGGTCGTGAGCCAGACAACCGACAGTATGTCTTGCGAACCTCGCCGGATGATTGTACGATTGGTGTCAGCAGCGCAGGACAATGTCCTTTGACTCCTCGGAATGGGAAGAGGCCAAACGATGCCGAGAAACAGCGTGCCGCCTCCGTGGGAGTCTGGTGGTCCCGATTCGTTCGGCGAACCCGTTCACGGTCGATCTCGCGGCCGGGCAGATGGCGGACCTCTCGGGCTACGACGCCGGGACGCACACCGCGACGTGGCAGTTCGACGCCGACGGCGACGGGGCGTTCGGCGACAGCCTGCCCGATGGCGACTGGACCGTCCGGCTGGCGTGTGCCTGCGTGACCGACGGCGGCGGCTCGACTACGAGGGCGATGGCGACGTGGACATGGCCGACCTGTACCAGTTCCGCCGGCGCCTCCGAGAGGTTCCGCGCCACGGGACGCGGCAGGAGCACACAGGCAGGAGACAGCGATGAGACTTCGACTGATGACAGCAGCGACCGTGGCGGCCGCGGCGCTGACGGCCGGCGCGGCCCGCGCAGACGGCCCGATCGACGTGCATTTCGACCACTCCGTCTATCACGTGCAGACGGGCAAGCCCTACCAGGTGGCCGTATCGTACGACGCGGACCCGGTTCAGCCGGGCGATCAGGGCACGATGCTCGGGCTGTTCGGCACGGTCGTCGGCCTCACCTATGATCCGACCCACGCCCTCGTCGAGAACGAGGCCGACATCGATGTGGTGCCCGAGCTCAACCACGATCCGCTCTCTCAGATACCCCCGGCACACAAGGACGTGAGCGTGCCGGGTTCCGCGGAGTTCATCGGCACCGTCGAGGCGCTGATCCCGTACTACGGCACGGCCCTGGCGACATTCACCATTCACGACCTGGTCGCGGGCACGTACAGCCTGTCGCTGGGCCCGACCTCCCTGCCCGGCGACTACTTCATCGCCGGGGACGGCACGCCGCTCGACGACCTTGTCGTCTGGGGTTCCGCCACGGTGATCTCCGAGCGGACGGCCGGAGCGCCCGTCGCGGAGCCCGGCGCGGCGGCTGTCTTGCTCCTGGGGATCCTCCCCTTCGCTCGTCGTCGGCGGCGCTGAGCCGAGAGAGCCCGGTCTGTGGAAGGCGGCCGCGCGCCTTGTCTCGCCTGTCGCCGCCCGCAGGACAGACGACGTAGACCAACCTCCGTCACCGGACCGCGCCTACAGGCCGAACCGCTCGTGGATGCCGGGGATCTTGTCGCCCGCGCGGTCGTCGCGGTCGTCCTCGGTGCCGCAGCCGTGGCGGCAAGACCGACCACGGCATCGACGGCCGGGACTTCCCGCCGCCGCCCTGGGTGAAACGGTCCGACCAGGTGCAGGCCCGGCCACACCGGGCGTATAGCCGGCGCAGATCCATTCCACCCCCTCCACCGACATGGGCTCTGGAGCCGTCCCGACGCTCGCTACTCTAACGATCGCCGAGTTGGCCTGCTCTTGGAACGGCCACCCACAACGCTCCTCCATGTCGTCAGCGCGGAACGCGCCGGTCTTGGTATCGAACAGTGCGAGATACCGGGCACGTTCAAAGTGGGAGGCCACCGGCGATGTCAGCTCCTGTCCTTCAGCCGCCACCGCGAACTTCATCGTGCACCTCCTTCCGTCTGCTCCTACCCCGTAAAGCGGGGGTTCGTCGCGAGCTCCGACCCTTGACAGGAGTTCTGGCAATAGTATGATGTTAGAGTAGTCGAACATCAGGTGCGCGGCCGGGGAAAAATGTTCCAGGAGCGTCCAGCGGACGGCCGGGAAAAGAATCGCGCGGGAGGACCGTTCAATCCGTTGCGAAACAACGTCGCGGAACTCAAGCCGGAGTTGTGGCAATTGAGGGACGACCTCGCGGTCGCTCGCGCGGGAGGCCCCCCAAGGCCGGCCGTACGCCTCCCGGGACGCGTCGAGATGCACCGGCTGCAGGATCTGTGCGCGGGTCTGTCTGCACGGCGCCATCCGGGTGGACCGCATTGCCCGCGTAGACAAGAGCCGGTGTGGGCTGCGCCGCCTGCGTGGGGAATTGCCCGCGGCGTGCGATCTCGTTGGTCAGAGGTGTCCCGCCGAGCGACAGGTAACGGGATGAGCCGATGGCAGCTTGGGCGGACATCCTGACTCGCCGGGTTACAGTTGGACAGAGCGCTCAACCGGGGCGGGCCAACGGGAAGACGGTCGTCAGAAAGGAGATGCACCAATGCGCCTCTCGATATCCGGCCGGGGGGAAGACGCCGCCAACGCGGCGCCCGAGCGCGCGGCCGCCGAACTCAGAGCGATCATCGATCAGAAGAATCGGGCGACTTTCATGGCCGCGACGCGGAGGAACTTATGAACGTGGAATCCTGGAACCGGCAAATTGAGGTGAGCCGCCGGCAGAAAGACCCGTTCTCCGCGGGACATCCCCAGTCCCCCATCCCGTTCCACGATCGGGCGAAGTTCACCGGGCTTTCCTGTTACCCGCCGGATCCCGATTACCGGTTTGAGCTCCCGCTCCACGAGCGCGATGACAAGCCCGTGAGCCGGCTGCAGGATGCCGCCGGGCAGGAACGGTCCCTGATTCGGTGGGGCGAGTTTCGCTTCAAGATCAAGGGCGAATTCTGCTCGCTGCACGCCTACAGAAACGAGGTGGCGGAGGCGAGGCTGTTCATCCCCTTCCGCCACAGGACCAGCGGCGACGAGACATACAGGGCCGGCTGCTACCTCGACCTGGAGCCCGAGGCGGGCCTCACCGAGGACGGCCTGTGGATCGTCAACCTGAACGCCGCCTGTAGCCCCTGGCGCGCCTATAGCGAGCGATTCGTCTGCCCATTCGTCCCCTCCGAAAACTGGCTCTCCGTTCCGGCCCGCGCCGTCGAGGCCGGCGCCAACCGGGGGGTGACCGCGGACCTTGAGGAGCGGTTGAAAGCGGCAGAGGAGGGCAAGAACGTATGAAGGCCACCCTGCCGACGGGCGGCGCGACGACCGGGGTGGGCAGTCTGCCGCACACGGACCCGGAGACCGCGTGCGAGTTCGTCTTCTCCTCCGGCTGCACCATCCCGTATTGGCCGCAGTTGCCCCGGCGTGATTACCGCGAACGCATGATCCCGCAGTACGCCGCCGACCTGCCCGGACTCCGGCTCGACGACGACCGGAAGCGGTATTGGGTCGAACGGGGGGAGGGCTTTCTTGAGGCGCTCACCACGCTGTACGAGCGGCTGCTCCGGGATGACGCCGAGTTCCCCTTGCGCGAGGAGTTCACCAGCGGGTTCTACGCGTTCGAGCGCCGGCTGGCCGACGCGCCGCAGAAGCCGCTCTTCGTGAAGGGGCAGTTGACCGGGCCGTTCACGTTCACCCTCGGCCTCAACGACGCCGACGGCCGGCCCATCTACGCCGACGCGCAGATGCGGGACGCCGCGCTCCGCCTGATCGTCCGCAGCGCCGCGTGGCAGACCGAGCGGCTGGGCGCGCTCGCCCGCGCCGGGGTCATTCTCTTCATCGACGAGCCGGTCGCCGCCGCCCTGGGGACTGCCGCCTACCTCGCCGTCCAGCCGGAGGAAGTCACCGACTCCATCAACCGGGTCGTGGAGGCGGTCCACCAAGCCGGGGGCCTGGCGGGCACCCACTGTTGCGGGGCAACCGACTGGAGCCTGTTCGCGGCCACCGAACTCGACATCCTCAACTTCGACGCCTGGAACTACTTCGACAACCTCGCCGCGTACTCCGCACACGTCGGCCGCTTCCTCGAACGGGGCGGCCTGCTCGCGTTCGGCATCGTCCCCACCGACCGCGCCATCGCCGAGGTCACCGCCGACCAGGTCGGCGAGAAATTCCGCCGCCAACGGAAGACCCTCGCCGCCAAGGGCATCCCGACCGATCTGCTGAGCCGGCGGCTTCTGCTCACCCCGTCCTGCGGATGCGGCTCGCTCTCGGTCGCCGAGAGCGAAAAGGTGTTTGCCCTCCTCGAACGGGAGCGGCGGGTGGTCCAGGAGGAGCTGGGCTGAGGAGACAGAAAGGAGAGCGCACATGAGGACGGCGCCCGTGGAAGTGTACTTGAAGAAGCTGGAGGCCTGGAGAACCGGGCGGCATCTGCCGCGGTCCGCCGTGGCGGACGAGCTGGGGATTCCCTTGGGGACATACGCGAACTGGTACCGGAGGCGCGGCAAGAGGAGCGCCCCGTCCGGGGCATATACCCGGTGGATCAACGGGTTCCTCGTGGCGCGTGGGACCCTCTCCAGGTTCAGGAAGAAGGAGTAGCCCATTGGACGGCAAAGCCCGAATCTACACCGCTTTCACGTCGAACGGTCTGTTCAACAGCACCGGCACGTATTCGCTGCATCACCCGGACCAGAAGGTACTGAGCAACGAGGACCTGCTGAACGAGATCCGAGGCCGCTGCGAAGGGGTGGAGTTCGTGGGCGGCACGGCCGTCGAAAAGCGGGAGTTCACCGTGGCGAACGTGCGCGCCCGAAGGCACACGCT
>JAWODX010000494.1:0-9245 GCA_046483085.1 Planctomycetota bacterium | reverse complement strand
ATCGTGATCGTCTCGGACGCCGTCTTCGAGGAGGCGGCCGACATCGACACGGTCGTACTCGACATCACCGACACCCCGCAACCCGTACAGTCTGACGGCTCACGTGAGCCGCCGAACTGCGCATGTGTCCCATAAGCGACTGCGTTGCAAAGAGCTATGGCGAATCCGTACACTCTGGCGGCTCACGTGAGCCGCCGAACTGCGCGCGTTCAGGATAAGCGCCTGCTCGGCAGGGAGTTGTGGGTGGAAGGCGCGCGGGGCTACCGGCCGATGGCGAGCCGCGAGGCGAGGAGCTCGGGCAGGCCGGCCTTCCGAATCTTCGCCTGGGCGGACTCGATGTCGTACTCGACGCGGTGCAGCTCGGCGGTCTCCGCCTCGGAATCGTAGGTGCAGTAGCAGGCGCGCGGGTCGTCGTCGCGCGGCTGGCCGACGCTCCCCACGTTGATGATCGCCTTGGTGACGTGTCGGAGTTCGAGCTCGGTGCTCTGCGTGTAGGTGACGGAGTCCTGGGCCCCGGTCTCCATGAAGGCGATGGGGACGTGCGAGTGGCCGAGGAAGGCGATGCGCGTGCTCATGGCGTGGAAGGAGAGTTGGGCGGCGAAGACGGTCTCGATGTACCCGAAGTTCTCGGGCTCGTGGACGGCGCCGTGGGCGAGGGTGAGGTCGTCGACCATCTTGACGAGCGGGAGCCCGGCGAGGAACTCGGCGTTGGCGATGGACAGCTTCCGGCGGGTCCATTCGACCGCTTCCCGGGCGTGGTGGTTGAAGTAGTCGAGATCGAGCTTGCCCACCACGGCCTGGTCGTGGTTGCCCGCCACGCAGACCACGTCGTGGTCGCGGACCCAGCGGGTGCACCGGCCCGGCTGGGCGCCGTATCCGACGACGTCCCCGACGCAGTAACAGCGGTCGACCGCCTGGCCCTCCATGTGGCGGAGCACGGCGGCGAGCGCATCCCAGTTGGCGTGGATATCTCCGAGGATCGCGTAGCGCATGGGTCAGGCCACCTCTCGCCGCTGGAAGAGCGCGACGGCGATGGCCAGGACGAGGGCGGTATATATGACGCCATATAGTATACCATATGTTGCCGCGCCCGGCGGCACGTGCTCCCGGCCTTCTGCCAGCGCCTGGGTCAGGTTGAAGTTCTCGAAGTTCGGCAGCAGGAAACAGAGCAGGATCACCGGCCAGGTGAGGATCTCGACCATGACGCCGGTGACCCCGCCGCCGCCCTCGGCCTCGAGCAGCGCCCGTTGCAGCGGCGACGCCAGGTTGCCCAGCACGAAGATCGCCGCGCAGAGCAGCGCGTTGAAGACGAGCGGGAGCCGCGTGGCGACGGCCACCGCCACCGCCGTCATCACCGTCACCTGCATAAACGCCAGGGCGAACGCCTCGAGCAGGATCGGCGTCCGATCACGGAGATAGACCAGCGCCTCGTCGACGAGGCTGGCGAGGCCGGGGCCCGGCTGCCACGACCACCTCGTCCCCGGCTGCTCGACCTCGGCCGCCATCGGCGCCCGGGCGACCAGCGTCGACGACTGCCCGCTGGTCAGCAGCAGCAGGTCCCCGACCGATTTCATGTAATCGATGCCCGCCGGAAGGCGGGTCCGACGGTCCGACCGGTTCACCGCATCCCGATAGGTCCCGGCCACCACGACCGCCCCCTGCCCGGAGGTCAGCTTGGGGAGCTTGGGCACGATGAGAGCCGGGTTCGCCCGTTTCCTGGCGAACTCGCCCACATCGACCCACCAGCTCGTGACGAGCGAGATGGCCATCATCACCAGGAAGGCGAGCGAGATGGCGAGCAGGATGCCGAGGAACTTGCCCAGCACGAGCTCGTGCCGACGGATCGGCTTGGCCAGCAGGGTCAGAACCGTCCGGTTCTCGATCTCCTCGGCGAGCACGGCGGACGCGCTGAAGATCGCGATGATCACCCCCGACATCAGGGTCGAGGCGACCGACATCTGCCGGATCGCGTTGTAGCTGCTCTCCTCGCTGAAGTGGAACATGTTCAGGTATTGCGAGAGGAAGGTGACCGTCGCGGCGATGCAGAGGATGAGGATGGAGACCGGCTGGCGCACCGCCTCGCGCCAGGTCGCAATCGCCACGGTGAGAAGCCGCATAGCTGCTCCAGCGCTGCCAACAGCCGGAACGGAGGCCGGAGACCGTCCGGCGCGTCCCGTGATTATACGGAAGCCGCGCCCTCCAAGGCAAGCAAAAACCGCGCCGAGGGCGTCGGGGAACACGCACCGGTCCACTTCCGCTCTGGCGGAAGCGGCTTGCAGCCCTCGCCTGCCAGGCCGGTATCTGTCCCCCCACCACCAGGCGGGGAGGTCGAGCGGGAGCACGAGCACGAGCAAGACGGCAGAAGCGCGGGAGCAAAAAAAAGTCGCCTGCCCGGGCCGGCGCCGGTACAATGATGTTCCACGTGAAACGTTTCCGAACCTGGCCCGAGGGAGACGGTGTCGACGATCTTCGCCATTGCGAACCAGAAAGGCGGCGTGGGCAAGACGACCACGGCGGTGAACCTCGCCGCCTGCCTCGCCATCGGCGGGAACCGCTGCCTGCTGATCGACCTCGATCCGCAGGCGAACGCCACGTCGGGCCTCGGCGGCGAGAAGCAGACCCAGGGCGGCGCGGAGGCCGCCCTCGCCTCCCCCGAACAGCCCGACGCCTGGATCGAGAAGACCCATATCGACAATCTCGCCCTCGTCCCGGCCACCGACCGACTCGACTCGATCGAAGGGGCGCTCCGACACGCCGTCGACCCGGCCGCCCAGCTCCGCCGGGCCCGCCCGCACGTCGCCGACCGGTTCGACCTCGTCCTCATCGACTGCCCGCCCTCCTCCGGCCTCCTGCCCCTGAACGCACTCGTCGCCGCCGACCAGGTCATCATCCCCGTCCAGTGCGAATACTACGCCATGGAAGGGCTCGCCCAGATGCTGGAGACCCTGGGCCGGGCCCAGGCCGACCACGAGACCGACGTGGACGTCGGCGGGTTCCTCTTCACCATGTACGACCCCCACGTCCCGCTCGCCGAGGAGATCGCGGCCGAGGTGCTAAGCCACTTTGAGAGCAAGACGTACCGGACACGCGTCCCCAGGGACCCGATCCTCGGCGAGGCGCCCAGCCATGGGCAGCCCGCCGTCGAATACGCCCCGAGATCGCGAGGAACAAACGCCTACGTCCAACTCACAAGGGAGATCGTCAATGGCATCGAATAGACTCGGCACGTCGCTCGAGAACCTCCTGGCCCGACATCAGCCGAATCGGCACAAGGACGACGGGCCCGCCGCCAGCCCGGACGAGACCCTCAACGTCCCCGTCGACGAGATCAAGCCCAATCCCTCGCAGCCGCGGACCGAGTTCGACGAGAGCGAGTTCCAGGAGCTCGTCCACTCCATCCGCCGCAACGGCATCATCCAGGCGGTAATCGTCCGGCGGGTGGGCGACGGGTTCGAACTCATCGCCGGCGAGCGGCGCTGGCGCGCCGCCAAGGCCGCCGGACTCCGCACCGTGCCCGCCCAGATCCGCGATGTCGACTCCGCCGCCGCGTTCGAGCTCTCCATCATCGAGAATATCCAGCGCAAGGACCTCAGCCCGATCGAGAAAGCCAAGGCGTACAAACGACTTATGGAGACGTTCGAGCTGACCCAGGAGACCGCCGCACAGCGGCTGGGGATCAGCCGCAGCGCCCTGGCCAACGTGGTCCGGCTGCTCGAGCTGCCCGGCGAGATCCAGGACGCTGTTTCACGTGGAACAATCACCATGGGCCACGCCCGCGCCATCCTCTCGCTGCCCTCGGCCGAGGAACGGCTCGCCCTCTGGCGAAAGGTCGAGAAGGGCGGACTCTCCGTCCGACAGGTCGAAAAAATCGTCGCCAGCGGGGGCGTGCGGCGGCGCCGACGGCGAAAGAAGCCCGACTCCGAGCAGAAAGAGCCGCATATCCGCGACCTCGAAGAACAGCTCCGCGGGGCGCTCGGCACGAAAGTGAACATCCAGCCCTCCCGCGAGAACGCCGGCAAGGTCATCATCGAGTACTACTCGCTCGACGATTTCGACCGGATCGTCGAGGCCATCCTCGAAAAACGCAGCCCCGCGAACCTCTGACCGCGCCTCTCGGCGTCCGTCGGCGCGGCGCCCTGGCGTAGCGCCCGCGCGCCGCCCCGGCGCGCGGCCTTCTCCCGGTTATCTGGGATCAGCAGATCCGCAGTGCCCGCGCGCCGCGCCGGCGCGCGCCTGGCACTTCCAGCCGCCTTAAACGAAAAAAGTGGGGACGCGGAGCCCGTCAAGAACCGCGCCGGAACCCCATCCGCAGCGCCCGCCGGCCGGACAGCAGTGGCGACGCCGCGCCGTAAACCTCTGCGCCCCAGCAGGCTACCTCGAACCCGTACAGTTTCATGGCTCACGTGAGCCGCCAAAGTGTACGCATTTTTGCGCTCGGACGCTGTAAGGGACGGCTGCATCAGGCGTTGCGTTGATCAGCCGGCCGAATCCGTACAGTTTCATGGCTCACGTGAGCCGCCAAAGTGTACGCGTTGTTGCGCTCGGACGCTGTAAGACACGGCTGCACCGGGCGTTGCGTTGATCAGGCGGCCGAACCCGTACAGTTTCATGGCTCACGTGAGCCGCCCAGGTGTACGGGTTGCGGCTCGGGAGGTGCGCGGTGCGGGTGGGGGGAGGCGGGCGCGGGTGCCCGCTCTCGCAGCGACTCGCTCTTGAGGCATTTGCCATGTCCCCTGGTGCGATCACAGATTGTAGCCGAGGTCCATGACCTCGGCCCTTCTCCGGCCTCATGGAGGCCGGCTACAGTCACGCCAGCTTGATCATACTGGACATCGCAAATGCCTCCTCTTGCGATGATGTTGACACGGGGGGTGGAGTGCGGTAGAGTAGCGTCCCGGATGGCGGGGACGGCGGAGGACGTGCCATGAGATATGTGATCGCGGTCGTGGTGTTATTGGCGGCTTGCCCCGCCTCGGGGCGGGAGCTGATGACGAAGGACGAGACGCCGGTCCACGCGAAACCGGAGAAAGGCTCGCGGGTCCTGGCGAAGGTCCCGAAGAACCACCGGATTCGGTCGGACAGGCGGAAGGACCTCTGGTTCCACGTGAGCGTGAAGGTCGAGGGCGAGGCCGTCGAGGGATGGGTGCACCAGGCGGCGGTCACCACGCTGATGGGCCGGTCGAAGGGGCAGTTGCTCGCCGAGAACAAGCGGCTCTACGAGGAGGTGGTCCAGTTGCGCAGGGAGGTGGAACGGCTGCGCGAGAAGCTGGCCGCGCTCGAGGCGGAACTGAAAGCGGCGAAGGAGCAACTCGAACAGCGAGGGAAGGGCGGGCGGCCGAAGGCGTCGCGGCAGGAAGGGAGGGCCGACGAATGACCGAGGTCGAGCGCGATAGCGTGCGGCTCCCGGATCTGGAGGAGTTCGCGCGGGAGCATGGCGTCGCGGTGATCGGCGTGGCCGACCTGGCCGCGCTGCGGGCGCGATGTCCCGATGCGATGCGGTCGGCGCCGGCGGAGTTCCCTCGCGGGATCGTGTTCGGGGTGCGGCTGCCCGACGCGGTGGTGGACCGGATCGAGGACCGGCCGACGCCGCTGTATTTTCACGTGTACCGGCAGGCGAACTATCTGCTGGACCGGGTGGCGTTTGAGCTGGGGCTGGCGCTGCAGGCGGCGGGCTGGCGGGCGCTGCCCGTCCCGGCGTCGCAGATCATCGACGCGGGCGGGCGTCGAGGGCTGGTCTCGCATCGGCTGGTCGGGCAGGCGGCGGGGCTGGGCTGGATCGGGCGGTCCCGGCTGCTGGTGAACCCGAGCTACGGGGCGAGGATGCGGTATGCGTCGGTGCTCACGGACGCGCCGTACGAGCCGGGCGAGCCGATGGCGGACCGGTGCGGGGATTGCCGCCGGTGCATCGAGCTGTGCCCGGTCGACGCGGTCAAGGAATCGTCGCGGGAGTTCGATCTGGACGCGTGTTTCGACAAGCTGGGCGAGTTCCGGAAGCAGCCGTTCATCGGCCAGCGGATCTGCGGCATCTGCGTCAAGGCCTGTCCCGGCCCCGAATGCGTGTCGGAGACGGGAGCCGCGCCTTGATCTGCGACCGCCTGCTCCTGGAGGGAACGCGGCTGTGAAACCGTCGCCGCCCGAGCCGGTCACGCTGATCTGCGGGATGCTGTCGGGGGGGCCGGAGCTGTTCGACGTGGCGGAGGCGGAGCTGGCGGCGCGGTACGGCCCGGTGGGCCTGCGCTCTCCGATCCTCGATTTCGAGTTCACCGACTACTACGAGCCGGAGATGGGCGCGGGCCTGAAGCGGCGGCTGATCAGCTTCGCCGAGAAGATGGACCCGGGCCGGCTGGCCCAGATCAAGCGCGAGACGAACGCCCTGGAGGCCGAGACGGCGGAGGCCGAGCCGTTCGTGCCGCGGCCGATCAACCTCGATCCGGGCTACGTCTGCGGGAGCAAGCTCGTGCTGGCGAGCTGCAAGGACCGGGCTCAGCGCATCTACCTGGGGCAGGGGGTGTACGCGGAGATCACGCTCGCCTTCCGCGGCGGGCGGTTCCGCGCGGTCGAGACGACCTATCCGGACTATCGGAGCGAGGCGTACATCGACTTCTTCACCCGCGTGCGTCGGCGACACCTGGCCGGCGGGTCCTGACCCGCACTTTTCCGATCAACTTGACAAGCGTCCGGGCCGATGCGTATAGTGGCCTGTTTGAACGTGACCAGTGACGACGGAGCCCGGGACGTGGGTCGAGCCAGGTGGGGACGAGGACGCGGCAGCGGCGACGTGGCGGGCAAGCATGCGCTCCTTCGCGAGCAGTTCGAGCACACCCTCCGGTCGATGGGCGAGGTGGTGCTGCCGGAGGACTTCGCGATCGTCGACGCCGTCCTGAGCACCGAAGAGCACTGCACGGCGGAGGACATCCGCGACGCGGTGGCGGAGCAGTTCCCCGAGGTCAGCCTGGCCCACGTGCGGCGCACGCTGCGGCTGTTGTGCGACCTGGGGATCGCGACGCGGATGGAGGCGCGCGGGCGGGTCGTGTACGAGCACATCCACATGGGCGAGCACCACGGGCACTTCATCTGTCTGCGCTGCGGGCGGATCCTCGAGTTCAGCGACCAGGAGATCGAGGCGCGGCAGATGGAGCACGCGCGGCGGCTCGGGTTCCATCCGCTGGTCCATCGGCTGGAGATCCGGGGGATTTGTGCGGAGTGTGCGAGCGGGAACAAGCCGGTGAAGACGCTGGCCGACGCGGAGCCGGGCGAGACGGTCTGCATTCGCGAGCTGCTGGGCGGGCACGGGTTCGTCATGCGGCTGACCGAGATGGGCCTGGGCCGCGGGGTCTGCGCCCAGGTGGTCCAGAACGCCGGCCGGGTCGTGCTGGACGTGCGGGGCGCGCGCGTGGGCATCGGGCTGGGGATGGCGAACAAGATCATCGTGTCGGCCGGCGGGAACGGAGCCGGCTCGGGGGCCTGACGTCACGAAGTCCTCGCCTCGCGCGGATGCGGGGCGAACGGAGGCCGCGGAGAGTGTCCGGGGCATGGCTTCCCTGAACCGTTTTCCGGAGGTCCCGGATGGGCCTTCTCAAGAAGCTGAAGTATTTCCGCCACAAGCGGGAGAAGGAGGGCGTCGATTACGACGCGTACCTGTTCTCGTTTCCGAATGCGGGCGGACGTGGCTGACGCTGCAGCTCGGGCGGGTCTTCCGGCGGCACTTCGACCTGGCCGACGCCAATCCGATCAAGCTCCGCCAGATGGGGGGCAAGTACCCCCACGTCCCCGCCATCCGGATCAAGCACGACGACAATCCGCACCGGAAGGCGCCGACGAGACCGAAGAAGACACCGACGCGTCGGATGACGTAGAGCCCGACTGACCCACCACAGGAGACGCGGACGCCGCCAAGAGCAGAACCACGACGGCACGACGGCACGACGCAAGTTCCCACGTAACGTCGTGTCGTCGTGGCGAACCGTTGTCTCCAATTATATCCGCAGGTTCCGCAGATCACACAGGCGGCCCCATCCGGTTGACCCGCAACTCGTCGAAGCCCGCCGCCGACGCGCCGACGGCGATCGCTGCGAGGCACAGGCTGACCCCGGGCAAGTGACGGCGGATCACCTCTTTCCCTCCGGCACGTTCTTCACTGTGCGGCTCGGTGTGGAGGGCGCTAAGTGGTTGGTGGGTCACCGCCGTCCTCTTCGCGCTCAGCGCATCGCCGCCTACAGGCAAGTCCTACGCAGCGGGCTGAGACAGAGGAAGGTGCCTCAGTGATATCCGCCCGGCATTTGTTGGTCGTCGCTATCGTGCTGACCGTTGCCGTGAGTGCTATGTATCTGACGGTCAGCCTAACCACCGATGAGCGTCCCGTCGCCCCGTTGGACGATGCCTACATCACGTTCCAGTATGCTCGTCAGATTGCGCGAGGACAGCCCTACCGTTACAACGACGGCGAACCGCCGACAACTGGCATGACGAGTCCGTTGTTTGGGTTCCTAATGGCGGGAGCATATCTCCTGGGTTTCACCGGGGAATCTCTGCCAGGCCTGGCTGTTGGGCTAGGTGTCCTATGGCTCAGTCTGACCAGCTTATTATGCTATCGGATCACGTTGCAGCTCACGAAGAGCCAGAGTTGGTCGTATTTTGCGGCGATCCTAGTGACCCTCACCGGGCCGGTTCAGTGGGGGTGCTTCAATGGTATGGAAACTGGCCTGTTCAGCGTTCTGACACTAGCTGCTGTGAACGCATTCCTTGCTGATAGAATGACCCAGTGTGCGTGGTGGGTGACCCTTGCAGCGGTAACACGGACGGAGGGATTGATACTCGCTGGTTTGATGTGCTTCACGGTCGCTGTCGAGTCACTCCTTGACGACGGTCGTCTTGATTGGAAGCAACTGATACACCTCTCGCCAGCGATGGCGATCGGTCTTGCACCTTTCGCCGTTAACTGGGTCCTCACCGGCACCACTTCAGCTGCCGGGCTCCGTGCTAAGTCCTGGTTCTTGAATGTGCCGTCATATCCGAAGGATATCGTGAATTCGATACTGATCAGCTACAGCAACATCGTCATCGGGCGTTTCCTTGCGGGAAACGGATGGTTCGTGGCGCCGGGTCTTGTGCTATTCTCGCTGCTCGGATGGATTGAGCTGGCGATCCAGCAGCGCTGGCGACCGATGCTCCTCACGCTCTCTTGGTTCGTAGTAGGAACCTTGTCAACCGCCACGCTGATCACCGCTACGTGGCACGTAGGCCGC
>JAWODX010000234.1:0-12087 GCA_046483085.1 Planctomycetota bacterium | reverse complement strand
CCCGCCGCTCGTGTTCGCCTTCGGCCAGGAACACCCCGTACTCGTCCCGCGGAAAGGGGACGCCGCTGCTGGCGAGTCGGAGGAACGCGGGGATCGAGTTGACCGCCTCCACGTAGGCCACGTCCCCGTGGGTCATCCCGCCCTCGCACAATGTGCGCGCGAACGCGACGGGCGAGTCGGGATCGTCCCAGGCCATGCCCATTCGGTAATACGCCGGCTTCGCCGAAACCGGGTCGGCCGACACCCCGCCCGGCTTCTCCGTGACCAGCATCAGATCGTCGTGCCCGAGCTCGGCCAGCCGGGCCGCCGCGTTCAGTCCCGCGGCGCCCGCGCCCACCACGATCGTCCGGACCGTGTGGATAGTGAGCTCGACGTCGCCGAATGTGCGTGTCGACGTTTCCATGGTTCCCTCGACGTTACGGTCGGTCTTCAGTCCTGTATCGCACCGGCCCCATAGTATGCGCGACCTGCGGGCGAGCGTCAAGCCGCCGCGAATCCGCCGGCCGGCGCTTGACGGCGCGACCGCCGGACGGTACGTTGGGGGCGTGCCCGGTTCTTCCGAAGGACTTCCGCTCGACACGATCATCTGTGGCGACGCCCTCGACACGCTGCGCCGCCTGCCCGCCGAGTCTGTCCACCTCATGATCACCTCGCCCCCGTACAACCTCGACAAGCCGTACGCCAACCACGACGACGACCTGGACTACGCGGAGTACCTCGACTGGATGGCCGAGGTGTGGGCGGCGGCGAAGCGGGTGCTCGTGCGCGGCGGCCGGCTCTGCATCAACATCGGCGAGAACAAGCGACAGAACATCACCGAGCCCACGTACAGCGCCTTCATCCGGCAGCTCGTCGAGCTCGACATGCTCTACCGTGGGACGGTGATCTGGAACAAGCACAGCGCGGCGAAGCACTGCGCCTGGGGGAGCTGGCGGAGCTGTTCGAACCCGCACATCGTTCCCCGGCACGAATACATCATCATCTTCTCCCGCGACCAGTTCAAACTGGAGGGCGACGCCGAGAAGAGCGACCTCACGGGCGACGAGTTCATGACGTGCACCCGCAGCGTCTGGGAGTTCGGTCCGGAGAGCAGGAAGCGGGTCGGCCATCCGGCCCCGTTTCCCAGGACACTGCCCGAGCGGCTGATCAAGTTCTACAGCTACCGGGAGAACATCGTCTTGGACATGTTCGCCGGGAGCGGAACGGTCGGCCTGGTCGCGGCGGAGCTCGACCGCCGCTTCGTGCTGATCGACAACTCCCCGGAGTACTGCGAGCTGGCCCGCCAGCGGTTCGAGAAGGAGCGCGGCCTCTTCCGATCGCTCGTCCCGGACGTCATCACCCTCGCCGATTACCTGGCCGAGGGGAACGCCGCAGGGGGGAAGTGAACGCCTCGCAGCAGGCGGTGCGAGGCGGAACTCACCGGCCGCGGTCAGGGCCGCGCCGTCAATCGTGTTGACGGATCCGCACGCGGCCGCCCGCGCGCCCCTGGCCGCCGCCATACCGGACGTACGGGTACCCGACCACGCCGGCCTTGTCCCTGGGCGGCGGGAGCACCGCGTCGACGCTCTCGGCAAACGTGGTGTAGCGTTCGAGGATCTTGCCGTCCCGGTCTTCGAGCAGCGACAGGCCCTTGTCGATGGCGCGCTCCTGTGAGCGCGTCAGGATCTCGCCGACCTCTTTCCTGGTGCGCGCGTTCGCGTCTTCCCGGACCCGGCTCGTCAGGGCGGTCCGGATGCTTGCCGCTTCGCTGCGCTCCAGCTTGCCCTCGTTGAGTACGGCCCCGAGCAGCGCGAGCTGTTCCGCCCACGGAGCGTGGCGGGCGGGGTACAACGCCCGCAGCGCCTCCTCCTGTTTCTCGGTCAGCCCGAGCCGTTCCGCCAGGCCGCCGGCCCCGCGCGCGTATGTCGAGAGCACGTGCGAGACCTTGTAGTCGCGGCGCCACGCTGCCTTGTCTTCCTGCTCGGGGAGCTTGCCCACCTCCGCGTCGAGCTTCTTCTCGTAGGCGGTCAGGAGCTCGACGAGCCACTTCTGGAACTCGGCCGTCACTTCGTTGACCTTGAGGATCTTCCCGAGCTGCTCGGGGCTGAGCACGTTCGCCACCTTGTCGACGGGCGGGGCGGGCTGGACCTTGTCCCGGACCTCCCGGTACGCCGCCCGCTTGTCGGGATCCTGCCAGTCCTCGCGCGACATCCTGGGCAGTCGGCCCTGGACCTTCTTCCACGCCGCTCTCTTCGCCTTCGCCCAGTCCCCGTAGATCTCTGCGAGCACCTCCTTCTGCTCATCGGAGAGGTCGAGCCGTGGCAGCAGCGAGTAGGCGCCGGGCAACTGGGCGGCCAGCATCCGGACGCTCGCCTTCCCGCGGCCACGTCCGTAACGGCGGCCGCGACCCTGCTCTCCTTCTTCCGCGGCAAGCGCGCCGGCCGATACCACAAACACCAGCAGGGCGATCAGTAAACGTTTCATGCTCACGCCTCCTTCCGCAGGCGCCGGGGGAACCTATTTCTCCGTCTCGGGCCGGTCGGCCGCCGCCGTCTTTTCGGGGCGCTCCGGATACGGCAGGATCGCCGAGATCTCGGCCAGGTACCGCTCGTATCGCTCCCAGATCGCCGCGTCCCGCTCTTTCATAATGGCGTCCGCCCGCCGCAGTTGGGCGAGCTGTTCGTCGGTGAGTATCTCCTTGAGCTTCTGCCCGTATTGCTGCTGGATCTTGCTGCGCCCCTTGTGGCTGATGGCCGTGCGGACCGTGCGGACGGCCCCGGCGGAGACCTCGGTATCGCGAAGCGATTGCCAGAGCGGCCCCATCATCGCGCTGTACTCGCGGTAGTATTCCTTGCGCATACTCTGCAGCTTCTCGGTCTGGGGTCCGTCCAGGCCGACCCGGCCGAGCATCTCGCCGCCGTCCAGGTACGGCGCGAACGCCCGATAGGCGTATCGCTGCGAGGCCGGCTCGTCGGCGGGCACCGGGCCGAGGAGCGCGTCCAGCCTGGCTTCGTACTTCTTCACGTGCGCGGCCAGCCACCTGTTCCACTCGTCGACCACCTGGTTCGCCTCCCGGATCCTGGCGAGCTGGTCCGCGGTCAGGATGTCGCCCACCAGCTCCACGGGGGGCGGGACGGCCGTCTCCCGCAGGAGGTCGCGCCGCTTTTCGTAGTACGCGCGCACCTTGGCCTTGTCCTTCCGATCGCCCTTCGAGAGCTTGGGGAGCGACTTGAGGGCCTCGGCCCGCTGCTCCCGGCGTTCGGTCTGCCAGTCGTCGTACACGTTGTCCAGCGCCTTCTTCTGTTCCTCGGTCAGGTCGAGCCGGTCGATGAACCGGTATCCGCCGGGGAGTTGGCGCGCGAGGTGGCGCCATCGGCCGTAGAATTCGTACTGGGCGACGGTCCCCTCGCCGGCCGGCGCGGCCGCCGCCACGGTCAGGAGCGTGAGCACTGTGAGCAGTCTGTTCATCGCTTGTGCCTCGGCACGTTATTCGGTTCGGTTCAGGCGCGCGAGCGCCCGCCGGCACTCCGCCTGTTGTCTCCGCACGATTTCCCGCTTGCGGCGCAGTTCGCCCAGCCGCCGCTGCAGCTCCTGGCGAAGGGCGCTCATCTTGGCGATGGACTCGCCCATCACGAAGTCGAGCTTTTCCATCCCCGCCACCTGCCGCGAAATCCGCCGCTCGAGCTGGATGCTCGTCTCCTCGTCCGGGGCCAGGGCGATGGCCTCGCGCGTCATCTCGAGCTCCGTGTTCCGCTCCTCCCAGCGCTCGGTGAACGTGTCGATGTTCGCCTCGTACCGCGCGATCTCCGCCTCGAGACCGGCGCATTCACGTTCCAGCGCGGTCAGTTCTGTCGATATCTTCGTGACCTTGCGGCCCAGGTGCCGGGCGAGGCCGTCCGACGTCAGCGCCACCTGCTGCCCCTGTGCGACGGCCGACATGCCGCCCTCGTACTTGACCACCACGCTGCCCCGGTCCACGTAGAGCGCCGGCACCCCGCCGGCCCCCTTCGTTTCCACCAGGAAATCGGCGTTGTTGGTCAGGACGGCGAGGTCGTTCAGGCGGACCTCGACGGCCGCGCGGCCGTCACGGGTCTTGACGCTCACCGCGGCCCGGCCGCGGTCCAGGTGGACGTTCGTCTGTCCGGGGGTCGACGTCCCGGCCACCCGGAACCGGCTCTCCTCCCGCAGTGCCAGGCCCAGGCCGTCGACGACCTCGAACGCCGCCCCGGGACCGGCGATGATCGGCTGGCCGACCGGCAGCTCGCCCTCCACGGGTGTCGCGTCCTCCAGGTGCAGGTCGCCGGAGATCCGCGCGACGGCGAGCCTGTCGCCGCCGGGCGCGTCCGACACCACCGACGCCGGAGGCGTGGAGAGGTGGAGGGTGAGGAGACTCGCGCCGACGGCGGCGAGTACGACCCCCGCCGCCGTGCCGAGCCGTACGAGCCCTCGCGGGAAGCGGCCGCGCCTCCCGGTCGCCGCGAGCACGCGATCGGCGAAGCCCACCCCCGGGTCGGCCCATTCCAGGCCCTCCCGCATCATCCGTTCCGCCCGCCGCAGCTCCCGGATCTCCCGGGCGCAGTCGGCGCACGTCGCCACGTGTTCGGCGACCTCGTCGAACCCGTCAGCGGTCGGGTCGATCCACGCTCCCTGTTCGATCAGTGTCCGGATCGGTTCGCAGTGTTTCGTCATTGTTCCGGTTCCTGCAGCCCGGCCCGCCGGCGCTCCCTCCGGATACTCGACCGGAGGCGCCGGAGCGAGCGGCTGATCTTGCTGGTCACGGTGCCGATCGGCACGTCGAGCCGGTTCGCGATCTCCTTGCAGGTCATCCCGTGCACGTACTTGTGGGTCAGGATCTGCCTGGCGTCGTCGTCCAGGCGTTCAAGGAGTTCGGCCACCTCCATCGACACCGTCGGGTTCTCCTTGTGCGGCTCCCGGTCGGCCGTCGCTTCTTCGTGCACCTCGCGTCGCCGGGCGACGTTGTGGGTCACGCGGAGCGCCCGGTTCCGAACGATGTGCATCAGCCAAGCACAGAACGCCCGCGGACGCGACAACTGGTCCAGCCGCCGGTAGGCCCGCACAAATGCGTCCTGGGCGACGTCCTCGGCCAGCGACCGTTCCCGACAGATGGAGAACGCGACCGATACCGCCAACGCCTGGTATCGGCGGACCAGCACGCCGAACGCCTCGCGGTCACCCTGTCGGCAGCGAGCGACGGCGTCTGCGTCGGCCTCGTGCTGGTCGTTCGCCATCTCTCGTTCCACTTCCACGATACCCCGGCGCGATTTTTTCCTGCATTTTTACAGAGAAAGCGCCGCCTAGCAAATCCGCGGAAGCAGCTCGCCTCGCGGCGCGTCCACCAGCCGCTCGCCGAGCGCCGTCCGCAGGGTCACCGGGAATCGTCCCCGCGGTTCCGCACGCCCGATGATGGCCGCCGATCGGCCGTAGGCGTGCCCGCGCAGTCGGAAAAGCGCTCCGCCCGCCTCGCCCTCGGGCAGCAGCACCAGTACCTTCCCTTCGTTGGGCGTCGCCAGCGGGTCGGTCCCCAGGATCGAGCAGGCGCCGGCGACGACGTCGGGGACGGGGAGCGCGTCCTCGTCGAGCACGATGGTCACGTCCGACGCGTCGGCGATCTCGTGCAGGGCGGCGGCACAGCCCCCGCGGGTCGGGTCGCGCATCGCATGCACGTCGCAGCGTTCGACGACCGGCGCGATCAGGTGGTTGAGCGGGGCCACGTCGGACTCGGCCGAGCTGGCGAACCCGAGGCTCTTCCGGGCCGCCATCACGGCCACCCCGTGCAGCCCGATCTCGCCCGACACGATCACCGCGTCGCCGGGCCGGGCATTTCGCACCGAGACGTCGACGCCGTCCGGAATCTCGCCCACGCCCGACGTCGTGATGAACAGGCCGTCGGCCTTTCCGTGCTCGACCACCTTCGTATCGCCACAGGCCACGGTCACCCCCGCTTCGTCGGCCGTGTCGCGCACCGAGGCGAGAAGCCGCCGCAGCTCGTCGAACGCCAGGCCCTCCTCGATGATGAGCGCCAGCGAGAGGTAAGTCGGCCGGGCGCCCATCACGGCGAGATCGTTGACCGTGCCGGCGACGGCGAGCCGCCCGATGTCCCCGCCGGGGAACTCCAGCGGGCTCACCACGAACGAGTCGGTCGTGAATGCCGTGCGGCTCCCCGTCTCCAGCCGGGCGGCGTCTTCCAGTTGATCGAGCAGCGGGTTGCCCACGTATTCGCGGACCAGGTCGATCAGCTCGGCGGTCATCGTGCCGCCGCCTCCGTGCGCCAGCTCGACCCGCGCTCCCATCATTTCTCCCCGTACTTGTGGCTGACGGCGCACGCTCCCTCGACCGAGACCATGCAGGGGCCGACCGGGTCCCCGGGCGTGCAGGCGTCGCCGAAGAGCGGGCAGCCGGTCGGCGGCAGCAGCCCCCGCATCACGTCGCCGCACCGGCAGCCCGGCGGAACCTCGTACTCGTCGAGGTCGATCCCGTAGCGGCGCGCCGCGTCAAACTCGTCGTACGCCGGCCGAAGCCGCAGGCCGCTCAGCGGGATCCGCCCGATCCCCCGCCAGGCCGTGTCCGCCCGCTCGAAGACCTCCTCGACCACCGCCCACGCCGTCGGGTTCCCCTCCGGCCGAACGGCGCGCCGGTACCCGTTCTCGATCGCCGGCGCCCCGTCGCGGATGCGGACCACCAGCGAGTCGACGGCGGCGAGCAGGTCGATGAGCTCGAAGCCCGCCACCACCCCGGGCACGTGATATTCCTCGGCGACGAACTGGTAGGGCGCGACGCCGATGATCGTGCTCACGTGGCCCGGCAGGATGAAGCCCGAGACCGCGCAGCGGGGATCGTCCAGGATCAGGCGCAGGGCCGGCGGCACGAGCTTGTGGGAGACCAGCACGGAGAAATTCGCCAGACCCTCGGCCCGGGCGGCGCGGACGGCCGCCGCGATCGTGGGAGCCGTCGTCTCGAACCCGACCGCCAGGAACACGACCTCGCCGCCCTCGTCGCGCGCGATGTCCACCGCCGCGGTCACCG
This sequence comes from Planctomycetota bacterium, assembly GCA_046483085.1. GTDB lineage: Bacteria > Planctomycetota > PUPC01 > PUPC01 > PUPC01 > JAWODX01. The sequence continues at coordinate 5,064 of JAWODX010000234.1, read as the reverse complement.
ACCCGGCGACCACGACCCGGCCGCCGGACGCACGAGCCGCCTCCAGCGACGTCTCCCGCCCCGGCACCCGGACCATGTCGCCGAACGTGACCACGGTCACGCCGTCCTGCGCCAGCCGCGCGGCCGCGTCGATGTACGCGCCCGGGGTGACGCAGACCGGGCAGCCGGGCCCCGAGAGCAGGTGCAGCCCGTCGGGCATCGCCCGCCGCAGCCCGAACTTGCCCATCGACACCGTGTGCGTCCCGCAGACCTCCATCAGGCGGACCGCCGACAGGCCGTCCATCGTCGCGTGAATCCGGTCGAGGATCCGACGCGCCAGCCCCTTGTCGCGATACCCTCGATCCGGCACGCCCATCAGCTTCCCCCGAACGCCTCGCGAAGCATCTCCAGCGTGGCCTCGGCCTCCTCGCTGTCGTATTTCTGGATGGCGAACCCGGCGTGGACCAGCACCCAGTCGCCGGGCCGCACGTCGGGCATCACGCTGAAGTCGGTATCGACCGTGTTGCCGGCCACGTCGACCTGGCCCCGGGTCCCGCTGATCTCGATGACCCGGCCGGGGACGGAGAGGCACATGGGCTATCCTCTGGTTGCGGCTGCAATGGTCATCTGGCCGAGCGCCACGCAGCCGTCGCTCGGCGGGACCAGCCGGTGGCGGAAGACCGACAGCCCCCGGGCCTCGAGCCGGGCGACCGACCGCTCGACCAGGATCGCGTTCTGGAAGCACCCGCCGCTCAGGCAGACCCGGTCCAGGCCCGTCCGGCGCGCGGCCGCCACCACGCATTGTACCAGAACGTCGACGATCGTGTTGTGGAACCGGCCGGCGATGGCGGGAACCGGGACGCCGGCGTCACGATCCTCGCAGACGGCGGCGAGGACGGCTGCGCCGTCGACCTGCAACACGCCGTCGGCCTCGGCGATCTCCACCCGGTAGCTGCCTTCGGCGCGGGGGTCGGCGACGCCCTCGAGCTCCATGGCCGGCTGCCCCTCGTAGGTGGTCCGCCTGCACACGTCGAGGATTGCCGCGGTCGCGTCGAACAGTCGGCCCATCCCACAGGTGAGCGGCGTGTTCACGCCGCGGTCGAGCAGTTCGAGCACTGCTGCCGCCTCCGACTCGTCCATCCAGGGCACGGCGCGCCGTGCGTCCGCGCCGACCCGCGGGAACAGCGCCCCCAGCGCCATTCGCCCGGGATAGCTGACCGCCGCGTCCCCGCCCGGCATCCGCATGTAGGCGAGGTGGGCGAACCGCTCCGACCCGGCGCGGTCGGCGATCAGGACCTCGCTGCCCCACGTGTGCCCGTCATCGCCGTGGCCCGTGCCGTCGAACGCGACGCCGATCACCCGGCCGGTCAGCCCGTGCTCCGCCATGCACGCGGCGACGTGGGCGTGGTGATGAGGCACACGGACGAGCGGCAGGCCGAGCGATTCCGCGAACCGGGTGCTGGGATAGTCGGGGTGTCGATCGCAGGCCACGAGGCGGGGTTCGACGCCGACCATCCCGGCCAGCTTCTCCGTGGTCTCCTCCAGGGACCGGTACGTGGCGGCGTTGGCCAGGTCGCCGATGTGCTGGGAGACGTAGCAGAGCTCGCCGCGCCCCACCGCGATGCAGTTCTTCAGCATGGGGCCGGTCGCAAGGATGCCGTCGACGTCGGCCCCGACGGCGATCGGCTCCGGCGCATAGCCGCGCGACCGCCGCAGGATCACCACGTCGCCCGCCACTTCGCGAACGACCGAGTCGTCGTTCCGGGTGAGGATCGCCCGGTCGTGCACGAGAAACGCGTCGGCGATCCCGGCCAGCTTCTGCACCGCCTCGTCGTTCGTGCGGGCGATCGGCTCCTCGGTCCGGTTCCCGCTCGTCATCACCAGGTAGGGCAGCCGCTCCGCCAGCAGGTGATGGATCGGGGTGTACGGGAGCATGATCCCGTGGAACCGGCTTCGCGGATCGACCGCGTCGGCGATGAGGGCGACGGGCCTCTTCGCCAGGAGCGTGATGGGGCGTTCCGGGCTCTCGAGGAGCGCTTGCTCGGCCGGGCGCAGCTCGGCGATCGCGCGGGCGGCATCGAGGTCACGGGCGAGGATCGCGAGCGGTTTCTCCTCGCGGTGTTTCCGGCGGCGCAGGCGCCGGACGGCGTCCCGGGAGGTCGCGTCACACGCCAGGTGGAACCCGCCGATCCCCTTGATCGCGGCGATGCCGCCGGCGGCCAGGACGTCGGCGACCGCGCCCAGCGGGTCGTCGGCGTCGACGGGCCGGCCGTCGGCGTCCAGCAATTCGAGGGTCGGTCCGCAGTCGTGGCAGCAGACCGGCTGGGCGTGGAAGCGGCGGTCGGCCGGGTCCTCGTACTCGGCCCGGCAGGCGGGGCACATGGGGAACGCGCGCATCGACGTGTTCGGCCGGTCGTACGGGAGCTTCTCGATGAGGGTGTATCGCGGCCCGCAGTCCGTGCAGTTGATGAAGGGATGTCGATGGCGTCGGTTCGAGGGATCGCGCATTTCGGCGAGGCAGTCGCCGCAGGTGGCGATGTCGCGGGCGGCGTCGACGTCGAGCTCCCCGGCGTCGGCCGTCATCTCGATGCGGAACGTGTCGGCCGCAGTCGGCTCGGCGTCGTCGGCCGTCAGGGCGCGGATGCGGGCGAGGGGAGGGGCGTCGTCGCGGAGCCGCCGCATGAATTCGTCCAGCGCCCGGGGCGCTCCCTGGGCGTCGATCTCGACACCGCCCCCGGCGTTCCGCACGCTTCCCGCGAGACCGAGCTCGGCCGCCAGCCGGTACACGAACGGCCGGAACCCGACGCCCTGAACGGTCCCCGTGACCTGGATCCGAATCCGGCGCGCGGTCCGGACCCCGGGTTCGGTGGGCGAGGCGTGACTCAGAGCGGGTCCTCCACGGTGAACAGCAGGGTGACGTGTCGCACCCGTTTCTGCGGGCGGAGCGCGTCGATCGCCTTCCATTCCTGTCCGTGCTCGAGCCGGCGGATGGTCACGCGGAGGCCGCGGGACGTCTCATGCCAGCGGACGTCCTTATCGAGTCCGAGCCGCTTCAGCAACGCGGCGGCCTCGGCCCGGGTCGTCTCCTTCTCGAACCGGGCGGAGACCTGGCCGGCGAGATAACTCACCTCCATCACCAGGACGCCGGCCCCGTCGAGCGCCTTCCGGACCCGGTCCTTCAAGCCGGGCCGGGCCACCCCGCGGTAGACCATCTGTCGCGCCGACCGGCTCCAGCACATCACCGTCCACCGGCCGGCATCCAGCCCGTGCTCGGTCAGCACGGCTTTCGCCTGATCCGGCGTCAGGTTTTTCCGGAAGCTGAGCAGCACGGTCTTCGCGTCCCCGCCGAAGGCGGCACCCGCCGAGAGGGCCGCGAACGCGAGCAGGCATGTGAGGGGTCTTCTCATGTGATTCATCCGGTTTGTCCGGTTGCCTCGCCCCAACAAGATATACGCAGAATCAGGTGTCAACCTGCCGCTGGCTCGTCCCCTTTCAGGGCCAGGCCGGCCTGTGCCGAGCGCAGGTACTCGATCCAGTCGTCCATTCCCTCGCCGGTCAGGGGCGAGAGGGGGAAGACGCGGAGCTGGCTGTTGATCTTCCGGCAATCGCCGATGGCGCGGTCGAGGTCGTAGTTGAGATGGGGGAGGAGGTCGATCTTCGTGAACACGGCGGCATCGGCGCGGGCGAAGACCGCCGGATACTTCGCCGGCTTGTCGTCCCCCTCGGGGAGGCTGAGCACGGCGATCTTGAGATGCTCGCCGAGTTTCGGCCCGCTGGGACAGATGAGGTTGCCCACGTTCTCGATGACCAGCAGGTCGAGGGCCTCGAGATCGAGCTCGGGGAGCGCCCGGGCGACCATGGCTGCGTCCAGCCGGCAGGCGCCGTTCGTCTCGATCTGCGCCGCCGGCGCGCCCGCCTGGCGGATGCGGTCCCGGTCCAGGGTGGTCTGCACGTCGCCCTCGATGACGCCGACGCGCAGGACGGGCCGGCCGTCGGCCGGGCGCCGCAGCGCGGCGACCGTCTGCTCGAGCAGCGTGGTCTTGCCACAGCCGGGCGAGCCGATCAGGTTCAGGGCCAGGACGCCCGCGTCGTCGACGGCCCGCCGGGTCTCCAGGGCGATCGCATCGCCCTTGTCGATCACGATCTTGTTCAGTTCAATCCGCTTCGCCATTCTGCTCCACCACCACCAGCCTGCTGACGACGACGGTATCGCCGCCTATGTAGTCGCGTTCGAAGCCGCCGCATCGGGGGCACGGCTCGACGAGGTCGTGGGCATGGTACTCGTGCCCGCATTCGCAGCGGGCGCGGGCCGGCACCGGTTCGATGGTCCAGCGGCCGAGCGCGACGCCCTCGGCCTCGGCCACGTCGGTCAGGGCGAAGTCGAGGGCGTCCGGGTTCACGCACGAGAGCGCACCGACCTGGACGGTCAGCTCCTCGACGGTGCGGCCGTCGGCGTGTTCGGCCACGCTCCGGCAGATGTCCCGGGCCACACTGAGTTCGTGCACGGCGGCGCCTCCAGGGACGATTATGCCGGAAACCGCGGCCCGACGCAAGAGACCGGGCGCCGGGTGCGCCAGGATATGATGGTCCCGGCAAAGGCGGTCGTCCGTAGCCAATGGTCGGGGGGGATACGATCCGGAACGGCTTCGCGTTCCGGTCACGTCCCCCAGCCCCGCGTCCGGCTCCGGGCACCATTTCGCATGGCGGTCTGGTGCTGGAGATCGCCGCCGGCGGCGGACCCGGGGGACAGGTACCGGCCTGGCAGGCCGCAGCCCGCCTGGCGGGCGAAGGCTGCAAGCCGCTTCCGCAACAGCGGAAGTGGATCGCTACGTCTCCCCAACTCGCTTGACGGACCCGTCGCGCGCACCGCGCGCGGAGGGTACATCAAGATATTGTGCTTGCGACGGGCGCGTCCAGTCCGGGAGTTGGGCCTCGTGGCATCATGCTGATTTCCCAGGTGGGAAATCAGCATGATGCTCCCGGCGCGGGAGGATCGGGGGGACATGTAGCGGCCTGGCAGGCCGCAGCCCGCCTGGCGGGCGAAGGCTGCAAGCCGCTTCCGCAACAGCGGAAGTGGATCGCTAC
>JAWODX010000146.1:0-7146 GCA_046483085.1 Planctomycetota bacterium | reverse complement strand
AGGGATCATTGATATGAATTAAATGAAGATTTTTCAAAGCACCAGGCTGTAGGTGGCGCTGCCGGGGCCGTCCTCACCGTAGTCGATGGCCGCAGTGAAGTTGTCGGCAAAGTTGGCCGTGTCGTCGGTGGTAAGATCGGTTTCGTCCACTTCCAGTTCATCGCTAGCAAGTACGGCATTGGCATCGATGCTGGGGGTCGCGGAGAGCGTGGAGGCCGCAACGGAGGCGTACGACATCGATCCCGACCGGATCGGCCTGCTCGGCTTCAGCCAAGGGGCGATCACGAGCCTCACCCTCTTCACACTGCCGCCGACCTCGGGCTTGCCGGGCTTCAAGGCGTCGCCGACCCACCAGCGCCCGTCCCAGTGCACGACGATCAGCGGATACCGGCCCGACTCCTCCGGCGCCGTGTCGTCCTTGATCCAGTACGCCTCGTCGGGGACGGCGGGCACGAAGAAGTCGTGGGCCAGGTCGAACCGCGCCGAGTTCTCGATGGCCTCGGCCAGTTCCTTCTGGAAGTCCTTATGCGCCTGTGCCCGCTGGATCTTCTGGCCCTGCTCGACCTTGTCGCGCACTTTCGCCTCGGCGTCCGGCCCACTGGCCCCCGCCGCCTCCAGGAGGTCCTCCCGCTTCTCCTCCGCGCTGCGCTCGATCGCCTGGAGCCGCTTGCGCAGGTTGTCCTCCATCTCCCAGCGGAGGCCGGCCTCGAGCCGCTCCCGGAACCGGGGGACGCGGCGCACGAGGACCTGGGTGGCGGCGCGAAGATCGACTTGCTGCTTGGTCAGCCAGTCGCCGATCGCCGACGGGCCCTCGAACAGCCCGGTGGGAAAGGTCACGGCATGGACGGCCGGCATGAATTCGAGGATGTCACAGGTCATCGCGACGCGCAGCAGGGCCCCCCTGGCGGCGGCCTCGGCCGAGACGTCTTCCGGGCCGCCGGCCGCGGCCATCGACTCGACCTTGATCGCATAGGAGGTGACCTGCATGGGCTTGGATCCGGTGTGAATCGCCGCCAGGAGTTTGTTCAAGTCGGGATACGAGCGGGCGGTGAAGCCGACTTCGAGCCCGATGGCCCGAACCCACTTGTGGCTGACGAGGTTGGCGGCGGTCGGGGAGAAGCGGAGCTTGGAGAGGCTGGCGATGAGCGCGGGCTCGTCCGAGCCGGCATTCGCCGCCTCGGCCAGCGCCTCGACGGCATACTTGAGGAGCCAGTATTCCCTCTGCAGGATCTGGGCCCGCCGCCGCCGCGCCTCCTCGTCCGAGAACTCGCCCATGTCGCCGAACTGGAGGACCGGGGTGTCGGGCGTCTTCAGCAGGCGCTTCGTCTTCGAGATGAGATAGGCCTTGCGCCGCTCATATTCGACTTCCCAGACATCCTTCTCTTCCCGGCGGAAGGGGACCTGGAACTGGTCGAAGTCCCGATCGAACAGGCCGGAACGGGACGTGAAGAGCATGAGCAACTGGCCGTAGTGCCGCTCCCAGAGCGCTTCCCCTTTCTTTGCGGCCTGGACCATCCGCTCGTTGGGGATCTGTTTCTTGCCGGTCCACTTGTCGAGCAACTGCTCGTTCTTCTTGCTCTGCTGCTTGAGCTCGTTGTTGTCTTTGGCCATGCCGCGGGCGACGAAGACGTAGCCGATGGCGATCCCCAGCACGAGCAGGACGACGACCACCCAGAAGAAGTTGTTCTTGAGGAAGCTCATCAGGGTCTGCCTCCCGTGGACTCGCCCTTGACGGTATAGCGGCATGTGACGACGAAGTCGACCTCATCGCGGCTGTCCGGCGAGCGGTACTGGACTTCGTCGAAGCTGCTCTCGAACTTGCGCAGGATGTTGTCCCGAACCTTCACCGAATCCCCTCGCGTGGTCCCCGGTGCGTAGCCGGCCACGGAGAAAAGGATTTTGACCTTTCCCTCCTCCTCGACGGGCCGGGCCTCGATCCCCGACACCACCACCTTCCGACCCCACGGCCCTTTCCGGTCCAGTTCGGTGATCACCCGGTTCAGCATGTTCTGGGCCCGCGGGATGGCTCGGAACCCTTCGCTCAGCGTGAGCGGGCCGTTGAGCTGATCCCGCGCCTGGCCCGCTTGTCGGGCGGCGCTGTCGTATTTCTTGCTGATGTCGTCGAATTGCTTGTCGACCTGGGTGACCGTTTCCTGTTTCTCGATCCGCTCCTGCAGGTGTCGCTTCCGAGCGTTGAGCGAGTAGAGGTTGGCCAGGAGCATGATGGCGAGGCAGCCCACGCTGGCGGCGGCGAACGGCTTCTTGCTGTTGATCGCCCGGCGGCGGATCAGCTCGTGGGGCATGAGGTTCACACCGACGCCGCCCCGGCCCACGCCGTCGAGCGCGAGGCCGATCGCCACGCTCAGCGTGGGCAGCATCTGCTTGAGCGCCGACCCGTCCACCCGGCTGGCCAGGGTGATCCGTTCGAGGGCGCCGGCGGGCATCTGGTCGCAGCCGAGCTGCTGGATGAAATACTCGCGCACGCCGGGCAGCCGGAAGGTGTTGCCGAGGAGGAGCGCCTGCTCGATGCGCACGTTGTGGATCTGGGACTTGAAGAAGCCGATGGTCCGCTGGACCTGGCCGACGAGGTCGTTGAGGGTGGGCTGAATCAGCTTGAAGAGCCGGGCCGCCTGGGTCTTGTCGCCGCACTCACGTTTCAGTTGCTCGGCCTCGCCGGGGCTGATCTTCAGGCGTTCGGCCAGCGCCCGGGTGAGCCCGTTGCCCGAGACGGTGATGTTGCGGACGCGGAAGTTCTCCGGGTCGCAGATGAGGATGTCCGTGCTGCCCGCGCCGATGTCGATGACGATGGTCCCCTTCGCGATGTCCCGGTCGAACGTCAGGTAGTTGTAGAGTGCGAGCGGGACGGGGATGACGGCGGCCGGCTGGAGCTTGCACAGGCGCAGGTTGGCCAGGAGCGCGTAGACGAACTGGGAGCGGAGCGAGAAGATGGCGACCTCGGTCTCTTCTCCCGGCTGCACTTCCTCGCGGATCCGCTGGTAGTCCCACACGACTTCTTCGATGGGGAACGGGATCTGCTGTCGGGCCTCGTAGCGGACGACCTCGGGGATGCGCTTTTCGTCGACGGGGGGCAGGGGGATGAACCGGCTGAAGGCCGGCTCGGGGATCGAGACGACGAGCGGGGTCTTCCCGAAGTTGTTGCGGGCGGCCAGCGTGCTCACCGCCTCCCGCAGTTGGTAGTCCTTGTCGCCCGTCTCTTCGGAGGCCTGGCCTCGTTCGATCACATCGAACGCCAGGATCTCGGCCCCGACGCGGGTGCGCCGCATCTTGACGGCTTTGACCGTGCTCTCCCCGATGTCCAGGCCCCAGGCCGTGCGTGATGTCAACATGCTAGGAGACCGCCCAGAAAAGAACGAAGCCCGTTAGAAGATTCCAAGAACCCGAATCGGATTGCAACAATCTGCAATAATCGCCCGCTATTATAGAGAGGCCTTCAGGCCAGTCAAGGAAAATCATCCGCTCCGAACTGGCGCACATGGGTCGGCGCCCGTTCGGTTATACACGCGAGTCGCGTCCCGTCCTCCTTGAAACTCCGGGGCCCCCGCCCGTATAATCCCGCCGACCAGAATCAGGAAGGGAGCACGCCGATGCGAATTGGAGTCTGTGGGCTGGGAATGATGGGACGGGCGCACCTGGCCAACGCGCTGAAGATCGACGGGCTGGAGGTCGTCGCCCTGTGCGACATCGACCCGACGAAGCTGGACTTCTCGCAGGCGGTCACCGGCAACATCGCGTTCGAGCCGGCGCAGACTTCGCTGGACGGAGTCGCCCGATACGAGGAGTTCGACCGGATGCTGGACGAGGCCGGGCTGGACGCGGTGATCATCGCGAGCCCCAGCGACCAGCATCCGCCGATGGCTGTGGCGGCGCTGGAGGCGGGGCTCCACGTGTTCACCGAGAAGCCCATCGCGGTCGTCCCGGAACAGGGCGAGCGGATGTGCGAGGCGGCCCGCGACGCAGGGCGGACCCTTTTCGTCGGGCACGTCGTCCGGTTCCTGCCCGCCTACCGGAACCTCGCAGGGTGGATGCGCGACGCGACGTATGGCCCGGTCGTCGCCGCCGAGTTCAGCCGGTCGTGCGGGCTGCCCGGCTGGGGCGGCCGGGACTGGTACGCCGATCCCGCCCGGAGCGGCGGCATGCCCGTGGACCTGCACATCCACGACGCCGACTTTGTGGCCCACGTGTTCGGCCCGCCGCCCGCCGTCCGCAGCTTCCGCGCGCGGAACGAGCGCTCCGGCGCCGACGTCATCGATACCCTATACATGTATAAAGGCGCCCTCGTCCGGTCGCACGGCGCGTGGCTGCACCGGAGCTCCGGGTTCGCGGCGTGGGCCGTGGTCACGTTCGAGGATGCGACCGTCTCGTACCACACGGGGCGCGGCGATCACATCGACGTCTTCCGGCACGAGGGAGCGCCGGATCGCGTCACGTGGTCCCCGGAGGACGGGTACGAGGCGGAGCTGCGCGAGTTCGTTCGCTGCGCCGAATCCGGCCGGCCGTCGTCGGTCTGCACGCCCGAGAGCGCCCTGGCCTCCCTTCGCCTTGTGTGCAGTGAGATGGAATCGGCGGAGACGAACGAACCCGTCCGGTGCTGACCGACCGCCGGCCGTTGGTGGCGGCTGATCCGGTGTCGTCCTGCGGGTCACGCCGGACGAGCGGGCCGCCCCGGGCCGGTCACCCACTCTCCCCGGCGAGGCCGAGCTCGTCGGCCGCCTGTTTCATCCCCTCGATCGTGTCGGCGATCAGGTCCGAGAGTTCGACGCCGAGCAGCTCGGCGCCCCGCTCGATCACCTCCCGGTCGACCCCCGCTGCGAACCGCTTCTGCTTCCATTTCTTCTTCACCGACTTCACCTTGACGTCGAGGATGCTCTTCGACGGCCGGACGAGCGCCGTCGCCGCGACGAGCCCCGTCAGCTCATCGACCGCGTACAGCACCTTCTCCAGCTCGCTCTGCGGCTCGACGTCCGAGCAGACGCCCCAGCCGTGCGAGACCGCCGCCCGGACGATCTCTTCCGGCCAGCCGCGCTCGCGCAGAATCTCCGCCGTCTTCCGGCAGTGCTCGCCGGGGAACTGCTCGAAGTCGAGGTCGTGGATCAGGCCGACGATCCCCCACTGATCCTCGTCGGCGCCCCGCTTCCGGGCCATGTACCGCATCACGGCCTCCACGGCCAGCGCGTGCTTCCGCAGCCCGTCGCTCCGGTTGTATTCACAGACCAGCCCCCAGGCGTCGTCGCGTGTCGGTTGCATGTCTTCCCTCACCACGGAGTCACAGAGAACACAGCGAGAATCACTCCAAGATCCTGCGCACGATGCCGTCTTTCAACACCGACACGTGGAACCGGTCCGTGCCCGCCCGCTCGGCACCTTTCCCTCCGTGAGTGAATGGGCGATGGCGGATTCGAACCACCGACCTCCTGCTTGTAAGGCAGGCGCTCTGACCCACTGAGCTAATCGCCCGATGCCCCCGCATTATAGGCCGCCGCCGGCTCCGCTTCCAGTACCGCGGTCAGCCGGCCAGCGCCTCGATGGCGTCGCCGACCTGCTCGCGGACGCTCAATAACACCGCCGGATCCGTCGTGTACTCGGTCGTGGAGCGAGCGACCTCCTCGACCCGGGCCAGCGCGGCGCGGGCCTGCTCATCCCCGCCGGCCAGCCGGTCGAGCAGGGCCAGGTACTCGTAGTCCTGCACCCCCTCCAGGGTGATCTCCCATCGGATCGAGTTGACGGGGCCGTCGGACCCGGGATACACGAGCATCCCGTCGCCCACCGCGTGCGGATACGAGTGCGGGTCGGTGAACGGATCCTCGTTCCACCAGTTCACCGTCCAGTAGGCGAAGCCGGTGACGCCGTACTTCCACAGCATCCAGAACGGAACGCGCGAGTCGATGTTCGGATAATCGATGAGGAAGTTCGGATAGGGATGTTTCGCCGAGCAGCAGATGTACCACCAAACCTCGTCGCCGGCCGCCTGGCGTTCGGCGAGGAACTCGTCGTCGAGGCAGTCGATGTGCGGGCACCAGATGGTGATGTGATCGGCGAGCTCGCGATACGCCGCCTGCTCGACCTCGTCGCCGTGGCCGCCATACCCGCCGTATCCGAAGTCGCAACGGCGCTTGATCCGCGGGGCGGCCTCCTCGAGCAGACCGTAGTACTTCTTCACCGCGTCGAAGTGCTTCCGGCCCGGCTCGTCGATGATGAAAAAGTATGCCATGTCGAGCCACCCGCGGTCGGCCAGGTGCGACTCGTACCCGGCCGCGATCTGCCTCAACTGCTCGTCGCTGTAGTCCGTCTCCAGCTCGATGGTCTTCGAGTTGAAGTTGACGGGCAGCGGGACGTCGAGCGCGTTCATCCCGTGCGCCAGGTTCTCCTCCACGGCCGCATCGAACGCGGCGAAGTCCATCGTCAGGCCGTCGTCGCCGAACGAGATATCGGGCACGGGGATATCGGTGGCGGGGAATGCGAGATGGGTGTTCCGATGCTCGCGCAGGTTCGCCTTGAACCGGCCGAGCATCTCGTCGTACCGGTCGGGATACTTCGCGCGCAGCTTCTGCTCGTACAGCCCGTACGCCATGACGAGTGTCGGCGGGTCGGCCGGCAGGGCGAAGTCCCGGACGGTCAGCGCGACGGGCACCTCCACCGATCCATCGCCCAATGACAGGACGACCTTACCCGCGCGCGGCCCGGGGTCCGCCCCTTCGGGCACTCCGATCCGCACCCACACGGCGCGCGTCTCGGCCAGGTCGGTCGGCTCGACCGGCAGCAGGGCGTCGGGGTATCGGCCGGGCGGCGGCTCGTCGTGCGAGGGCTGCGTGACCTCGACGTACTCCTCGAGCCAGCAGTCGACCTGCAGCCCGTCCAGCCCCTCGCACTGCACGTCGTTCAGCCGGGCGGTCCCGCCGGGTCCCGGGACGAGCCCGATCTGGAAGCTGACGAACTCGCCCTTCGCCGCGCTCAGCTCGGCCTGGTCCCCGGCCCCCGCCGGACGCTCCGTGTCCGGCCGAATCTTCACCAGCGAGCTGGCCACCCACACATCCACATTCTCGGCCATCTTTCCCTCCTTCGTTCAGTCCGCGTCGTCGGCGACGTCACCGAGACGCACCGTTTCCGTCCTATGATATCCGAGCTCCA
>JAWODX010000117.1:0-3235 GCA_046483085.1 Planctomycetota bacterium | reverse complement strand
CGGCCCTGGAGCAGCCGGGCGTACGTCGGATCGTAGCGGTTGTCGCGGAACCACTCGCCCAGCGCGATCACCTCGTCGAGCTCAGCCCGGCTGAACACGCCGATGTGGGGCGCCTTGCGGCCGCGGAGATGGTCACTCAGTTCCGGGGCGGATCCGCCTGCCTTCGATTCGCTCATCGTCGTCTCCTTCTGCAATTGCTGGACTGGAACCGGGCGGATTATAGTGGGCGGTGCGCTCCGGTGCAACGCCGGGCGGTGGTATGCCATCTTGACGAGGACCGGCCGGGAGATATCATGCCGGCATGGTGGAGCGCCTGAAAATCCTGCTATGGCTTGCGGTGTTCGGGGTTGCCGGGACGGCGGCCGGCGGGGAGGCAGTGAAGATCGATTGCCCTCGCCGAGCGATCGTCTTCAAGTGCTGCGAGATCCGGCTGACCATCCCCGGGCTCGACCTGCCGGACTCGCAAATCCACGACGCGTACGACGCCGACCGGGACGACCGCTTTGTCCGGGTCTCTGCGACGTTCGAGCAGGACGACCGAAGCGTGACGGTCCCCGGTTTCGCGATGCGCGAGAAGCCCGGTGGGCCGTGGACGTGGCGGGTCCGGTGGGCACCGTACCGGCCGGGTCGGTGGACGGGCCGGCTCCGTGTTCGCGCCGGGCTCCGGCCCGGTGCCGAGCCGATTGATCTGCGAAAGCCGTTCCCCCACGAGATCGAAGTCAGCGCGGACGACCGGATCGAAGGGCCGCTGGCCGTGCCGGGTGATGCGCAGAACCCGCGCTACCTGCGCGTGCTGAAGCCGGACGGCTCTTCGTGCGCGACGTGGCTGTTCGGCGCCTGCCGGGCGTGGGTCGCCCGCGGGGACGGCGACGAGAACCCGTGGCCGCCGCACGAGTGGATCGACCGCGAGACCGAGCTGTTCGGGCCGATGCGGGAGGGCGGGTTCAATCTGCTCAACCAGTGGATGGCGCCGTGGGAGTTTCTGCTCGTCCACCACGACCGGGCGGAGTTCTGGCGCGATGAGGACGGAACGTGGACGCGACACCCGGTCCCGGAAGGCGCCGCCTGGTCGCCGTACCAGTGCCTCGACCAGGGGAGGGCGGCCGGGTTCGACGAGCTGGTGCGACAGTGCGAGGGCGGCCCGAACTCGTCGCCGATTCGCATGCTCCTCTCGCCGCTCCCGCATCAGTGCCTGCAGGTCCGCGAGCATCCGTGGGGCAGCCAGGAGAGCGGCTGGAGCCCGGAGAACGACGCGGGCCGGCAGTCGCTGGACCGGCTGAACGGGTTCAGCGGGTTCCGCAGGAAGATGCCCGTCTGGGACTTCTTCAAGGCCGACCCCTCGAAGCCGGTCGCCGACTGGCGCTCGCGGCTCTTCGACCACCAGACGAACTTCTTCCGCTACCTCATCGCACGCTGGGGCTACTCGCGGGCAATCGGCGCGTGGGTCATCGTCGACGAGCTGGACGCCGTCGGGGACGTGGTCGGTGTCATGAGGGAGAAGACCGGCTGGTGGGGGCATCCGCAGTGCGGCCGGTGGCTGGCGAATGTGGTCCGGATGTTCCGCGGGCGGCTCACGCGGTCGGACGGGCTGGCCTACCGGGGCGACCCGTATCGGCGCCCGCTGCACGTGGCAACGACGAGCTTCGGCGGCGGGCCGGGCCGCGGCGGGAACATCGATTGGGCCGGCGGGCCGGAGGACACACGGCCCGACCTCTTCGGATGGCACTGGTATCCCGGCTTCGCCGACGCGCCGACGTGGCGGCGGGCCTGGTCGCACGCGGTCACCGGCGTCGGCAGCTACGCCCGGGCGCCGATCGGCCGCGCGCCGCGGCTCATCAGCGAGTTCGGAGCGCCGGACCGGAGCGCGCCCGACGAGACGCCCAGCCGCCTGTACCCCACGCTCTACCACCACGCGATCTGGGCCGCGATCTTCTCCGGGCAGGCCGGCACGCCGATGGACTGGGACGACGGCAAGGAGTTCGGCGAGCTCCGCTGGCGGAAGCGCGGGGGAGCGTTCGACCGGGAGAGCTACCCGATCAACCACGTCGCCCGGATAAAGGCGCTTCGCCGGTTCCTCGGCGGGCTGGATCCCGGAGACCTTGCGTCATGCTCGAGGAAGAGGCCGGAGGTCAAACTGGAGGCGTCCGAGTCCACCTCGGTGTTCGCGCTCTACCGGCGAACGACGCACGACGCGGTGTACGGGTGGCTGCTGTCCGTCGGGGGCGACGCGCGGCTGACGCTGACCGGCTTGGCCGCGGGGACGTACCGCCTGCGGTGGTACGACCCGTGGACGGGCAAGCCGGTGGCCCGGCTGCCGGCCCCCGAGCCGATCGAGGTGATGGACAAGAAAGAGGTCGAGATCGACGCCGGGCCGGCGCTGAAACGACTCGCCGCCGACGCCAAGCGGTTCCCGGACGAGACACGCGAGCATCGCGGCCTCGATGCCGCCTTTAAACTCGTCCGCATGCCCTGACGACGGCCCGCCCGTCGGCTCAGGCGGGGAGGAGGCGGATGGCGTTCCACGAGGCAGGTGCGAGGACGGCGGTCAGGCGGGCGCCGTCGACGGCGATCTCGCCGCCGGTGCCGGGGGCGACGGCGTCGGGCGAGTCGGCGGTGTTGCACGCGTCGACGTCGTCGTGGCGCAGGACCCGCCACTCGCCCGGCTTCAGCTCATCAAACGCGCGGAGTTCGAGCGCAAGCTCGAGCGGCTCGTCGGTGTGCCGGTTCACGGCGAGCACGGCCAGGCCGCCGGTCTCGGGGTCGAGGACGTAGGATGCGGCCAGATACGGCACCGCCGGCCGGTCGGCCGTGTCGTACGTGGGCACGTCGGTCACGGGTTGCAGGACGAGGCCCCGTCCCAGGCGCGACGCGTCGGCGAACGGGAAGAAGATCGTGTTCCGCCAGGCGGGGCCGCCGGCGGCCGTCATGATCGGGCCGAGCACGTTGACGACCTGGGCGATGCAGGCCACGCGGACGCGGTCGCAGTGGTTGAGCAGCGTGATGAGCATGCCGCCGACCACGAGCGCGTCCTCGACGGTGTACGCGCCCTCGGCGAGATGGGGGGCGAACGCCCACGGCTCGGGCTTCGGGCGGTCGGGGCCGCGCTGCCAGACGTTCCACTCGTCGAATGAGAGCATCAGCCGTTTCGCGGAGCCCCGCCGGGCGGCGACATGGTCGCACGTCGCGACGACCGCGTCGATGTAGTCGCCCATCTCCTCGGGCCGGGCGAGGTAGG